>UQPQ01000006.1 GCA_900542985.1 uncultured Bacteroides sp. | reverse complement strand
GCGCACTACGTTCGGGACGTAGGGGTCGGGCGTTCGAGTCGCCTCATTCCGACAAAAGCTCAACTATTAGTTGGGCTTTTTTTATTTCAGGAATTTCCAAAGTATTGATAAGAGAAGGAAAAAGTGGGTAAAATTAGGCTTCTTTTGAAATTAAGTAATACTTTTGTTAGTCGTTTAAAATCCATGGCACATAGAATCTTTTAGAAAACGGAAACGGTAGAATGATTACAGATAATGAAAAAACATTGCGTTTCAGAAAGTTTTTCCTTGAGAATTTTCCTAAGGTGAAGGCTTTTGCGTGGAAGATTCTGAAATCGGAAGACGATGCCGAAGATATAGCTCAGGATATATTCGTGAAGTTGTGGGATAAGCCGGAATTATGGATTGACCGTGACCGATGGGATAGCTATCTGTTTTCTATGCTAAAAAACTACATCTATAATTTCTTAGCCCATAAATCGGTCGAACTACATTATATAGAAGATACTGCAGAGAAAATACGCCTTTCCGAATTGGATGTTGAAAATGATATGACAGAGGAGTTGTATGCAAAAGAAATAAATCTTTTGCTGAAAATGGCTGTAGAACAGATGCCGGAGCAGCGTCGGAAAATATTTGTCTTAAGTCGATACCGTGGACTCTCCAATCAGGAAATAGCTGATAAACTGCAGCTTTCTGTGCGTACAGTAGAACGCCATTTATATTTGGCTTTGCAGGATTTGAAAAAAATCATTTTATTTTTATTTTTTTTGTGTTTGCGTTGAGTAATTGTTTTGAGTAAGCTGTCTATTATTAAAAGCAACATAGATAACTTATGAAAAACTACATACAAAAATTAATAGATCGCTTTACACGTTTTAATTATTCAGACTCCCTGACGAATGAAGTCCATCGTTGGTTACTTCAGAATCGTCATGAGGATTTGAAAGAGGAAGCTTTGAGAAAAGTTTGGAATGAAACGAAAGCGAAGTCTGATTCCCGTACAGAGGAATCGCTCCAGCAAGTATTACATCGTTTACAGGTTTCTCCTGTTTCTCGTACTTATGAAATGTCTGTATGGCGATATGCAGCAGCTGTGGCAGTTCTTTGTGTTTCGATAGTCTCTACTTTTTGGCTGACTAAACATTATGTGGAACAGCCTAGTGTTTCGATGGTAGAAAAATACATCCGATATGGAGAAACAGGAGTTATAAATTTGCCGGACGGAAGTGTGGCACATCTTAATTCCGGTTCTTATATTCTTTATCCAGACAACTTTGAAGGCAATACGCGTGTGGTTCATTTAATAGGAGAGGCCAACTTTAAAGTTGTGAAAAATCCGAATAAACCTTTTATTGTTAAATCGGCTGATGTTTCGGTAACGGCTTTGGGAACAGAGTTTGATGTAGAAGCCTACCCGGAAGAAGATGAAATTGTAGCTACTTTGCTGAATGGAAAAATAAAAGTTGAAACAACTATGGATACTACTTCTTATGTCCTTTCTCCGGGGGAACAGGTAGTATATAATAAGAAAACAGCTCAAAGCCAACTCGTCATGGCGCGTTTGTCTGATGTTACCGCATGGCAGCGTGGAGAGATTATTTTTCGCGGATGTACTGCGGGAGAAGTCTTTCAGCAGTTAGAAAGATATTATGGTATCACTTTCCGATATAACCCCAATCTGTTTAATGAAGACAAGTATAACTTTAAATTTAAGCGTAATGCCAGCATGGAAGATATACTTGAGGTCTTGCAGATTGTAATTGGAAATTTCGATTATCAGGTTGGTGAACATATATGTTATATTAAGTCTAGAAGATAAATATTATTGAGTTTAAACCTTTGTGCCTATGAAAAAAAATACCCGAATCGGGCGCCTTCCAGATTCGGGTGTGAAATGTCTTTAGTATTCGTGCTGTAAAAGCACAATTGTCTTAAAGTAATAATATTATGAGTTTAACACTAAAAACGCTATAAAGATATGAATTTATATCTGATAAAAGCCAGAAAATATGTATTAATTAGCTGTCTTGCATTTATTGGTACAGCTCTTTTTGCTCAAAATAATGAGCGCATTACAATCAAAAGTAATAATATAACCTTAAAAAAGGCTCTTACTGAAATAGAAAACCAGTCTAAACTGTCGGTTGCTTACAATGAATCTTTATTATCTGATAAGACTATTTCATTGAATATCAATGACCAACCTTTGAATGTAGCTTTGAATGAAATCTTAAAAGAAAGTGGATTCACTTATCAGATTAAGAATAATTGCATTATGATCGTACCTGTCGGTCAAAAGGGAAAAGCTCCAGTTAAAAAGATTAGTGGACGTGTTGTCGATGAATTGGGTGAATCCTTGGTCGGAGTTAATGTTTCGGTAGACGGAACTACTATAGGTACAATTACCGATTTTGACGGAAACTTTACTTTAGACGTTGCTTCTGATGCCAAATTGAAAGTTTCTTATATTGGATATAAAACGCAGATAGTCAAGTTGTCTGCTAAAAATCATTATGATATTGCCTTAGCACAGGACAATGAAATGCTGGATGAAGTTGTGGTTACAGCTTTAGGTATAAAGAAAGAAGCAAAAGCTTTGTCTTATAATGTGCAGGAAGTATCGGCAAGTGAAATTATTGGAGTAAAAGACGCAAACTTTGTAAACAGTCTTTCGGGTAAGATTGCCGGTGTGTCTATTAATACAAGCTCTTCCGGTATTGGTGGTGGCGCGAAAGTGGTAATGCGTGGTGCCAAATCTATTTCGGGAAATAACAATGCACTGTATGTTATCGACGGTATTCCAATGCCTGTGTTGGATACAGCACAGCCGGATGACCAGTTCACCGGTATGGGGCAGTCTGGTGACGGAGCTTCTATGATAAATCCGGAAGATATTGAAAGCATGTCTGTACTGAGTGGTGCTGCCGCTTCTGCTTTGTACGGTAGTGAGGCTGCCAATGGTGTAATTATGATTACTACCAAAAAAGGAACAGCCGATAAGTTACATGTAAGCTATGCCAACAATACTTCTTTCTATAGTCCTTTTGTGACACCTGATTTCCAGAATACTTATGGAGCTGCAACAGGAAGCTTCCAAAGTTGGGGACAAAAATTAGCTCAGCCGAGTGATTATGATCCTTTGGATTTCTTCCAGACAGGATGGAATGAAACAAACTCTATTACCTTGAGTAATGGTACAGAGAAGAATCAGACATTCCTTTCTATGGCTGCTACAAATGCAGAAGGTATTGTTCAGAATAATACTTACGATCGTTACAATTTTACTATTCGCAATACGACAAGTATGCTGAACGATAAACTTCGTCTTGACTTGAGTGCCAGTTATGTAAATATTCGTGAACAGAATATGATATCACAGGGACAATATTTTAACCCTATTGTTCCGGTTTATCTGATGTCTCCGAGCTATAGTCTTGAAACATATCAGTTGTTTGAAATGTACGATGAAAGCCGTGGCTTTAAAACACAGTATTGGCCTTGGGGAAATATGGGACTTGCCATGCAGAACCCTTACTGGATTACCAATCGTGATAACTTTATCAATACCAAGAACCGTTTCCTTGTAAGCGGAGGCTTGAACTGGGATATTGCAAAAGGTATTACATTGGGAGGACGTGCAAAAGTTGATTATACTGCGGCCATTAATGAAAAGAAGTATTCTGCATCTACAGACGCTATTTTTGCTCAGCGTTATGGGGCTTATTATAAAGCAGATGCTTCTACTCGTCAGCTTTATGGGGATTTGATGTTGAATATCGATAAGTATTTCGGCGATTTCTCGTTGACAGCTACTTTGGGTGCAAGTATCCAGGATGTAAACTATGCTTATTATAGTGTGGGTGGTGACTTGAACTCAGTTGCCAATAGCTTTACATTGAAGAACCTTAATTTGGCAAATGCAGAACATGATCAGGATGGCTATCACGACCAGACACAATCATTGTTTGCTACTGCACAGTTGGGATGGCAGAGTAAATTATACCTGGATGTGACAGGACGTATCGACTGGTCTTCTGCATTGGCATGGACTAACTCGAAGAATGTGGCTTATCCTTCTGTGGGCCTATCGGCAATTTTAACAGATTTGTTCCCTATTAAAAACGATGTCCTGACATTCTTGAAAGTTCGTGCTTCTTATAGTGAAGTGGGTAATGCTCCGACTCGCTATATTGCTTATCAGACTTTCCCATATCAATCTGGTACACCTACTACAGCATCTACTTATCCTAACTCCGATATCAAGCCGGAAAGAACAAAAGCGTGGGAAGTGGGTTTGCAGTCTAATTTCTGGGGAGATAAATTGAGCTTGAGTGTATCTTTATATAAGACATCGACTTACAATCAGTTGTTTAATCCGTCTTTGTCTGCATCTTCTGGTTATACCTCTATTTATATCAATGGTGGACAGGTGGATAATAAAGGTATTGAATTAGGATTGTCGTTGAATCAGGATTTAGGACCGGTAAAATGGAATTCTAATTTTACTTATACTCTTAACCGAAATGAAATTAAAAAACTGTTGAAACCTACCACTTTGGCTTCCGGACTCACTATTCAGCAGGATGTTTTGGATTTGGGAGGTGTTGGTAATGTGATGACACGTCTTACAGAAGGTGGTTCTATCGGTGACTTGTATGTTACAGCTTTGCGTACCGATGAGCATGGATATATCGATGTAGATTATGTAAATAATACTGTATCAATCGACAAGAATGCCGGTGACCGTAAAGACGGATGGGTCTATGCAGGAAATGCACAACCTAAATATACTTTGGGATGGCGTAACTCATTCAGTTGGAAAGGTTTGAATCTGGGCTTCTTGATTAATGCACGTGTAGGTGGTATCGGTGTTTCTATGACACAAGCCTTGATGGATGCTTATGGAACCTCTCAGGCATCTGCTGATGCACGTGATGCGGGTGGTGTAATCATTAACGGATCGTTGGTTCCTGCAGCTCAGAAATATTATCAGACAGTAGGTACTGGAGCTGGCTCCATGTATGTATATAGTGCAACTAACGTACGTCTTGCCGAACTTTCTTTGGGATATGATGTACCAGTTTCTAAAGTCGTTCCTTGGATTAAAGGTTTGAATGTGGCTTTCACTGGTCATAATCTCTTCATGTTCTATTGCAAAGCTCCTTACGACCCGGAACTGACAGCAAGTACAGCTACTCATTTTGCAGGTATGGATTATTTTATGTTGCCGAGTTTGCGTAATCTAGGTTTTTCTGTTAGACTTAATTTTTAGTATTATGAAAATGAAACATATATCAAAACACACAAGAACTGTGAGCAGTATAATGTTGGCTGGTATACTTTCTTTGTCTTCTTGTACCGATCAGTTCAAAAACTGGAATATAAATCCCAATGAAGTAACTCCGGATCAAATGCAGCAGGATAATCTGAACACTGGAGCTTATTTCACCCAAATGTTGAGAGGAGTATTTATTGTTGGTAAAAGTGCAGACGGAACAGGATTGGGAGGTGAGTATCAGATCACAGAAGTGATGACTGGAGATATCTTTTCTGGTTTTGTAGCCAATATCAATACATTTAGTTATACCACTTATCACAACGACCATTATGCTCTTTATAAAGACTGGTATAATGCAGCTTTTAAAGATGCATATACTTATATCATGCAGCCCTGGAAGTCGATTGCTGATGTCACAGAGGAAACATCTCCGACCAGAGCACTGGCTAATATTGTGAAAGTTTTGGGTATGAGCCGAATAACTGATATGTATGGACCGATTCCTTACAGTAAGTTCGGTACAACTACTCAGGTTCCTTACGACAGTCAGAAAGATATATATTATCAGTTCTTCGATGAGTTGGATGATGCCATTACTATATTGACTGATTATAATAATAGTAATTCATCGGCATACATGGAGCAATATGATTATATCTATAGTGGAAATGTAGGCAAGTGGATTAAGTTTGCTAATACACTACGTTTGCGCTTGGCTATGCGTGTATCTTTTGTGGATGAGGCTAAAGCACGTCAGGAAGCAGAGAAAGCTATCAATCATGCTTCTGGATTGATGACTTCTGCGGATGATTCTGCTATTTTGCATCAGACTACATCATTCTCTTTTGTCAATCCATTGTGGGAAATCAGTGAAAGTTTCCAGGATATTCGCATGGGAGCAACAATGGACTGTTATTTGAATGGCTATAACGATCCGCGTGTTTCCAGTTATTTCCGTTCTGCATCCAATGATGGTAAATATCATGGAGTGAGAAATGGAATGACTAACATTTCTAAGGATAACTATATTGCTGCTGCATCCGGATTGAACTTTAATGAAAACAGTACTATGCAGTGGATGGATGCATCGGAAGCTTACTTCTTGCTTGCTGAGGCTAAGTTGAGACTTGGATTGGGAAGCGAAACAGTGCAGACTTATTACGAAAAGGGTATACAGACTTCGTTCCAGTCGAAAGGTGCTACAGGATATGACAGTTATGTAGCAGATGATGAAAGTCTTCCTCTTGAATCGTATATGGACCCGGTCACCAACCGCTCTACTAATGTAAAGAGTTATTTGTCGAATTTATGTGTTGCATGGGATGACAGTGCTTCTGATGAAGTGAAACTGGAACGTATCATGATTCAGAAGTGGATTGCTCTTTATCCAGACGGTCAGGAAGCTTGGAGTGAAATGCGTCGTACCGGATATCCGGGATTTGTTCGAATTGCTTCTTACGGATACCAGTCGGAAGTAGCAGAAGGTGAGTTGATCAGTCGTCTGAAATTCCCTACAACCGAATATTCAGATAATAGTCAGAATACTCAGGCTGCAGTGTCCTTGTTAGGCGGTGGTGGTGATAGTGCCGGTACTCGTCTTTGGTGGGATGTAAGAAGATAATAATGGATGTACAATTAATTAGATGAAATTATGATGAAAACGATAAAAACCTTGTTTCTTTCTGCTGTGGCATGTGGACTGATATCTTCATGCGATACAGATATAGAATCTACTTCAATTCAGAATCCTTATACATACGGTGATCAATATTACCAGAATTTACGTGATTACAAAGCCAGCGATCATTCCATTGCTTTCGGATGGTTCTCTCAGTATGGACAGCAGAACTCTATGGCCGTTCGTTTTATGGGATTGCCTGATAGCTTGGATATCTGTTCATTGTGGGGAGGAATTCCTGCCAAAGAGAGAACGGATATTTGGGAAGAACTTCGTTTCGTTCAGAAGGTGAAAGGTACTAAAATGCTAGTTGTTGCCATTACTCGTATTGATGCAGAAACAGACGACCATGCATTTAAACAAGCTTATAACGAAGCAAAGCAGATGCCGGCTGGTGAAGAAAGAGAACAAGCTCTTCTGAGAGCGATTGAAATGTATGCAGAGTATTTCCTTGACCAGGTCTTCTTGAATGATCTGGATGGTTTTGATGCTGACTATGAACCGGAAGGTGACTTCTTGAGTGGAAATTACTTCGTGCATTTTATGAAGTATCTGTCTAAATACATGGGACCTAACCCTGATATTACAAAGGAAGAACGTTTGAAACTCATTCAGGAAAGATATGGTACAGGTGTAACTGATACTAACAAAATGCTGTGTGTAGATGCTCCGGGTGATCCTTCATCCGAATTGTACGATATCTGTGATTATTACTTCAAACAGGCTTACGGTGGAGGTACCAGCAGTGGATGGCCTATTGAAAAGGTTGTGTTCTGCTGTAATATGGGAGATGGTTGGCAAGGTACAATGAGCGATATGTATCAGCAGGCTAGCTATCAGCCGGCAAACGGACGTAAGGGAGGATTTGGTGCTTTCTTTATTCACAGAGATTATAATGTGCATGAAAACAATCCGTATCCTTACAAACGTTTCCGTGAATGTATTCAGATTCAAAATCCTGCAGTTTATTAATTTATTGCTTGAAAGGAACTTATGAAAAAGATTAGTACATTATTTTATATGGTTGCAGGTGTACTTTTTGTATTGGGTACTATATCCTGTAACGATGATGAGTCTTACGACTTTCCTGGTGATTCTATGAATCGTGTATATCTTAAACCATATACAGGAGGTGATTTTGCTATTGTACATACTCCGGTAGTGAGTACTAGTTCATTGGAGTTGGATATACCGGTATATGTTACTCAGAATCATTCAGAGGATATAGTGGCGACTTTGGGTGTTGATAATTCTCTCGTGGAGGCATATAATGCAGCCAATGGTACAAGCTATGAGGCTTTACCGGAACAAGCATTAGTAATAGAAAATAAGACTGTAACTGTTCCCGCTGGAGCATATAATTCTTCAGAAAGTGTTCATATTTCTATAAACGAGGAAACTATAGCAGAACTTCGTAGTGAAAATGGGTATTTGATCCCTGTAACCTTATTGAGTGCTCAAGGAGGAAATGCAGCAATAAGCACTAACATGAATAGCTCTTATTTAGTTGCAGGAGTAGAAGTGAAAAGTGGAATGATTGATGATAGTGCTTCAGATCAAGATGCACAAGGTGCATTGGCTTCGGAACGTACCGGATGGACTGCATATGTTGAAGAATCAGATGGAGTCACTGTTAATGGTGAAATTTCTTCGCTTTTTGACGGGGATTCTTCTTCTGAATGGTCTGCATCATCCAGTCAGCCATTCCATATTGTATTCGATCTGCAGAAAACTCAGAATGTAACCGCTGTTACTGCATGGTATTCTTACTATGGCTATTATGATTATTGTTCATTTTCTCAAGGAACAAAGATGGAATTTAGTCAAAATGGAACAGACTGGGAAGATTTGGGAACTGTACCATATATAAATGGAAAAAATGTGGTGTTGTACGCTCCTGTTCCGATGCGTTATATTCGGGCTGAAATACCAGTCGTTGCTTCTTGGGGTGGAAAGGAAGCTTCAGCCACAATCGGAGAGTTTAATGTATATGTAAAATAAAAGGTTATTAAGGTATGAAAAAGTATATATATTTTTGTTTTTTAGTATTACTTCTGGGAGTAACCGGTTGTAAAAAGGCACCCGATTTCGGTGATGCGGTTTATATGACAGGTACTTTGCAATCGTCTAATATTCGTTTCCTGGTGGACGGACAGTCAAGTATGGGACTTACCGTAACTTCTACCAATAAAACAGGTGCCGATGTAAAGATTGGTTTGAAAGAAGCTCCTGAGTTACTTGCCGATTTCAATGCATCTACTGGTAGAAATTGTATATTGCCACCGGAAGGCAGCTATACCATCGAGGGTACAGAAGTAGTAATCAATTCAGGAAAAACACAGTCTACTCAGATTAAAATCAGTGCTGATTCCGAACAGTTGCAGGAAGGAGTATCCTACTGTTTGCCTATCTCTATCACTTCTGTAGAAGGAGAAGACTTGAAAGTGTTGGAAACTTCTCGTACTGCGTATGTCATGCTGACTAAAGTAATCACTGTGAAAGCTGCTTACTTGCATAGAAACAACTGTTTCGATATTCCTGGCTTTGGAGGAGAAGATAGTCCGGTAAAAGCTTTGAGCCAAATGACATTGGAAATGAAGGTGCTTCCGGTATCTTTCCCGAATACACCAAGTAGTGCAAACGGTATCAGTTCTTTGTGTGGATGTGAAGAAAACTTCCTGTTCCGTTTTGGCGATGGTGCCGGTAATCCGACCAACAAACTGCAGTTGTGTAAAGGTTCTATTGGTGCTGCTTCTCATCCTGACAAGAAAGACCATTATGAATCATGGGTAGAAAAAGAATTTGAAACCGGACATTGGTTGCACTTTGCTGCTGTGTACGACGGTCAGTATCTCCGTGTATACCTGGACGGTGAACAGATTCACTTTGTGGAAACCAACAACGGTGGTACCATTAACTTGAGTATGGCATACGATGGACATACTTGGGATGATACATTTGCTATTGGTCGTTCTGCAGGTTATCAGCGTTTCTTCGACGGTTATATCAGTGAGTGCCGTGTTTGGAATGTGGCACGTACTCCGGCCGAACTGCAAGACGGTATCTGCTATGTAGATCCAACAAGCGAAGGACTGGTGGCGTACTGGCGTTTCAATGGAGAAACTCAGGATGACGGTACTGTGCTCGATATGACCGGTCACGGTTACAATGCTCATCCGTATAAGGCTATTGAATGGGTGGACAACCAGAAATGTCCGTTCTGATATTTTTTAAACAACTTTTATACGATAAGGTTAAGCAATAAAAAACTGAGGGCTATGTGAATAGCCCTCAGTTTTTTATTGCTCTGTTTTTATGGAAACATCAGTCTATTTTGTCTGTGAGTATCCTTCTGCTTTCAACAACTCGATGATGCGTTGTTTGAATTCTCCCTGAATAATAATTTCTCCATCTTTGGCAGAACCACCCACACCGCATTTGGTCTTCAGCAGTTTTCCCAGTTCCTTCAGGTCTTCTTCTTTTCCGATGAAGCCGGTGATGAGTGTGACTGTTTTTCCGCCACGCCCTTTCTTCTCAACAGATACACGGAGCTTCTGTTGCTTCTTGTCGAGGGTTTCGCAACTGTCTTCTTCGTTTGTTTCGTAGTTGAAGTCCGGATTGGTAGAATATACTATATTCAACCGTTCTTTCCAATCGTTATTTTTCATATACATGTTGTTTTTTACGGCTTCAAATATACTTGATTCTTTATCATGAAGCAAGAAGCATTGATATCTGCTGGTCGTTTTTATTTGTGATATGTATTTATTTTCAATATTACAGGTCGTTTTCGTTTAAGAATATTTTCGAAAACCTATGTAGCGTTACAAATAAATAGATTAATTTTGCAGATGAAGACAGCAAATCTATATGGCGGAACGTATACGTAAAAATATGGATAAAATTCCGGAGCCTACCTTGCGCAGACTTCCCTGGTATCTTTCGAATGTAAAACTGATGAAAGAGAAAGGGGAAAAGTATGTTTCGTCTACACAAATATCCAAGCAGATTAATATCGATGCTTCACAAATCGCGAAGGATTTGTCGTATGTAGCCGTTACCGGCCGCACAAGAGTGGGATATGAAATAGATCGCCTTATTCAGGTGCTGGAAGACTTTCTGGGATTTACCAATCTTCACAAGGCCTACTTGTTCGGAGTAGGAAGTCTGGGAGGAGCCTTATTGCGTGATTCCGGTCTGTCTCATTTCGGGCTGGAGATTGTAGGAGCTTTCGATGTAAATCCTAATCTGGTAGGAACGGAAATCAACGGTATTCCTATTTATCACTCTTCGGAATTCGAGAGCAGAAGACAGCAGGATGGAGTCTATATTGGAATACTGACAGTCCCCATTAACATTGCGCAGGAAATCACAGACAAGATGGTAGAGGGAGGTATTTGTGCCATCTGGAACTTTACGCCATTCCGTATCCGGGTGCCCGAACATATTGTCGTACAAAATACATCATTGTATGCTCATTTGGCCGTGATGTTCAATCGTTTGAATGAAACTATAAAGAAATAATTCTCATGAAAATTATAGCGATAGGCATGAACTATTCATTGCATTGCAAGGAATTGCATGCTGATGAGCCTGTACCTCAGGAACCGGTGGTTTTTATGAAGCCCGATTCGGCTTTGCTGAAAGATAGCAAACCGTTCTTTATCCCGGATTTCTGCCAGCAGGTAGATTATGAAACAGAGTTGGTTGTACGTATCAACCGCTTGGGAAAGAATATTTCCGAACGGTTTGCCCACCGTTATTACGATGCGGTGACGGTAGGTATTGACTTTACCGCTCGTGACTTACAGAAAAAACTTCGTGCCGGAGCCTTGCCTTGGGAACTGTGCAAGTCGTTCGATAATTCGGCTGCTATCGGCGATTTTATTCCAGTGTCCGAACTGGATAATGTGCAGCAGTTGGGCTTCCATCTGGATATCGACGGACAGACCGTACAGACCGGAAATACCAAAGACATGATTTTCCATATCGATACACTTATTGCCTATATCAGCCGTTTTATGACCTTGAAGATAGGCGATTTGATTTTTACCGGAACTCCGGTTGGTATCGGTCCGGTAAAGATAGGAAATCATTTGGAAGGATATTTGGAAGATAAGAAAGTATTAGATTTTTATGTACGATGAAAATACGGGTAGGATTTGGTTTTGACGTTCACCGTCTGGTGGAAGGACGCGACTTGTGGCTGGGAGGTATCAAGCTGGAACACGAGTTGGGATTGCTCGGACATTCTGATGCCGATGTATTGATTCATGCAATTTGCGATGCGTTGCTGGGAGCTGCCAATATGCGCGACATTGGCTATCATTTCCCCGACAATGCCGGTGAGTTCAAAAATATAGACAGTAAGATTTTGCTGGCCAAGACAGTGGAGCTGATTGCTACAAAGGGATATCGTGTGGGAAATATAGATGTTACAGTGTGTGCTGAGCGCCCGAAGCTGAAAGCACATATTCCAACCATGCAGGAGGTACTTGCCAAAACGATGAATATTGATGTGGAAGATGTTTCCATCAAGGCTACTACAACCGAAAAGCTGGGCTTTACCGGACGTGAAGAAGGTATTTCGGCCTATGCTACTGTGCTGATAGAAAAAGACTGATAGCTATTGCAATAAAAATGGAAAACTCAGCTTTCATCTCCGATGAGGGAATGAAAGCTGAGTTTTTTTATGAAGACAGAGTCTGTTTACAATAGCAGCCCGATGGTGAGCAGCAAGGCAAACAGAAACATGTTTCTGGATGTTTCTCCCAAAATCAGATTCAGCTCTTTTCCGCGGTTGATACGTGCCATTTTCATTGTGGTCAGAATATGCAGAAGCAGATAAAGCTGAGGGAGTATTACTGCATATATTTTTCCTATCCACAGGAAATAGAAACAGCACCAGCAGGCTATGACTCCAAGCAGGAAGTACGCAATTAATCCTGCACGGGCACCGAACCGTACTACCAGTGTTCTTTTTCCGCTGATGGCATCCTGCTCTCTGTCGCGGAAGTTGTTTACCATCAGCAGGGTATCGATAAGGAGTCCGCAGGCCAAAGAAGCAAAGGTTACAGAAAGGTTCCAACTGTGTGCCATGACATAGAACGTACATCCTACCGGTACAAAACCGAAGAAAATCAGCACCAGTACATCTCCCCATCCATGGTAGGCCAGCGGATAAGGCCCTGCAGTATAAAGAAAAGCAAAGAGTATACACAATACACCTACCGGAATCATTTCCCATCCTCCGTACCAAAGCAATCCAACGCCGGTGAGGGAAGCAAGGATGGTGGTCACAAGAATTCCTTTTTTCATGGCTTCGGGGCTAATCCATCCTTGTGCACAGGCACGTTCCGGTCCTAACCGGTCGGCACGGTCGGTTCCTTTCAGAAAGTCGTACAAGTCGTTAATAAAGTTGGCATCTATCTGCATAAGGAATGCAAATAGAAAGCATAGTACAGCCGGTATCGGATTGAAGAAACCGTAAATGTATGCCAGTGTACATCCCGTCATGACCGGAATGGCTGCTCCGGTCAGTGTTTTGGGGCGGGAAGCCAGCAGCCATGCCTTTATCGAGTTTTGTTTCATTGTTTTTTTTATAATAGTTTCACGAAGACAAAGGTAGGATTTTTTCACTACTTTTGCTGCATGAAAAAAGTCTTATTCTTCTTTTTGACGCTTGTCCTGCTTTCTTCTTGTGCTACAGCCTCTTTTTCCCGTTATAAGGGAGTAGGCCGTATCAAGCAGTATGACATATACAGCACACAGTTGCCCGATTCGTTCGATGGATTCCGTATCGCTTTTGCTACGGATTTCCATTATGAAAGCCGTTTTACAGCAAAACGTCTGCAAGGGATGGTGCGTGCCTTACAGGCTGCAGATGCCGATGTCTTGCTGCTGGGAGGAGACTACCGTGGGCGCAACGGCGGTAATCTGACGGAGCTTTTCGATGCATTGTCTGAGGTAAAGACTCCTTATGGTACGTATGCGGTAATGGGAAATCACGACAGGGGTGAAAACGGAGAATGGGTACGCCGTGAAATGGAACGTACGGGAATCTGCTTGCTGGAGCATCAGACCGATACGCTGTTTCGGGGGAATGCGTTCATTCTGCTTAGCGGAGTACGGAATCCCTTCGATTTGAAGCAGAACGGAGTGTCGCCTACTTTGGCTTTGTGTCCCGACGATTTTGTGGTGATGCTGGTGCATACGCCCGATTATGTGGAAGATGTCGATGTTTCGAATACCGATGTGGCATTGGCCGGTCATACGCATGGAGGACAGGTCAGCTTGTTTCGCCGGTATACTCCGGCTCATTTCTCCAAATACGGCAACCGTTTTCTTACCGGATTGAAACATAATTCGGAAGGGATACCGGTAATTATCAGCAATGGCTTGGGAACTTCGCGCAAGGATATACGCCTGTTTACACCGAGTGAGGTGGTAGTGGTGGTACTGCATAAGAAGTGACAGAATGTTACTTCGGTTCTTGTAATCCAAAGGCTCTGTTGCCCGATGACAATCTGTCAAATCAGATGCCTCTATACGGCTGTATTTGTACCCCGGTAAATAGTTGGTGAAAAAAATGTGCTTTTTTCGCGATTGACAGAATTTGAAAAGATAGCATACTACGCTTTTCTCTGTGTATATGAAGGAATAATTTGATGTATTTATTTATTTTGTAATGGAATACTCTTATTTCGTATGTTTTTGTCAGGTTGTAGTTGAGGCTGATGAAGAGGCGAAAAAGAATTCTGATTGTTAATTTTTGTATAAAATAAGCTGCCAAAGGGAGAAACAACTCCCGTTTGTTGCGGTTTTTCACACGAATAGTCACGCTATGCAACGCGACTAATCGCGTAACCCATCGATACTTGTATCATCAGCCTCTTTTACCTGTATCGTTTCCGGCTGTGAACGGTCGTGTAAATATGTTGAGCAGCATGTTTTATGGACGTTTTTTGTCCTGATTTTTCGCTGTTTTTCATCGTGAAGCTTTGTTTTGATAAAAAGTTGCGTTAGCAGTAATGCCTGTTTTTTCGATTTGTGTCAGCCGGAAAGGCTTTTCAGTATCTTTCTGATTCGGAATTTGAGCTGGAGTAGCAGGAGTCGGTGAAATAAAAAAGACCGTATTCCACCGGTAAGATACGATAGAAATACGGTCTTTGGTATAAGGAAAAGCAACGGTTTTTATTTGTTGCTCAGTGCCTCTTCAATCATAGCCTGCAGATTCTGGTAGTGACTTTTCTGTATGCCACTGCAAGAAGCAGCTGCGCTCTTGACGATAGAATTAATGGTAATCAGTTCGCCACGTGCCATGGCAGGAGCTTCCGAGTAGAAGTAGTTTCTTTGTACTCCGGGTTTGGCAGGAGCTTGTGATTTGTCCAACAACTTAATCAGCGATTCTACATATACACGCTGGGTATTGCGTTTGTAGAGGTCGGCCTGTGCAGTACGGGTCCAGATAGTCTTTCTCAAATCGCTGAACATTTGCTGTGCCGTATAGGCTTTACGTCCGTTTGCAGCTTCGTTCATCATCATCTTGTTGAGCGTAGCTTTGCTGATCAGACGCGACAGGATATTGGCCTGTATCGTACAGATGGTATTGATAGGGTTGATGCCTGCTTTTTCCATTAATTCCTGATTAATCAGCCAGGTAGGAGCTGTGAACAACTGTTCATTGAGGAACGCAACAGCCCGTTTCTGGATAGAAGCAGGTACGAATTCCAGAGCTACCATGTCGGTTTGTTCTACCATAATCGGATTACTGTAAATACCGGCTACGTTTTTGGTCACATGTCCCATGTATCGTGAATACTGGTTGACAACGTTTTGGTAAATCGTTCTTGCACCGGCATACGATTTGTTGGGTTCGTAAGACCACTTCAATATCTGCGGTACGATGCGCTGAAGATTTTTGATACCGTATGCACTTGCCAGCATTGCATCGTCTCCCAAATCCTCATTCTGATTTCTCGGATCGTTCGAGTCACTCTCTGTTCCGAATGTATAGCGGATATCTTCTTTCAGTTTGGCGATAATAGACTGGTTGGAGAAGGCTGTTTCCTCTTCGGGAGTCTTAAACTGAGGCAACCATCTGTATCCCCATTCAATGGCCCATTTGTCGTACATACCGATGCGTGGGAAAATACCGCTGCGGCCGATACTGTCTTCCGGTTGGGCTACATAATTGAAGCGGGCATAGTCCATGATGGAAGGAGTATGTCCGTTGGCTTCTACCCATGCCTTGTCTCTCAGTTTTTCTACCGGTATGGTATGAGAAGCTCCGAAGTTATGGCGTAAACCTAAAGTGTGACCTACTTCGTGTGAAGAAACGAAGCGGATAAGTTGTCCCATCAGTTCATCATCGAACTGCATTTTTTGTGCAGCTTCGTCGAGTGTACCTGCCTGAATCATATACCAGTCGCGCAGCAGGCTCATCACATTGTGATTCCAGTTGATGTGGGTTTCAATAATTTCTCCACTTCTGGGGTCGTTGATGTGTGGTCCGCTTGCATTAGGAATATCCGACGGCTTATAGACGATAGCCGAATGGCGTGCATCTTCCAGACTCCAACTCGGGTCGTTTGCCGGAGCTTCCTTGGCATAGATGGCATTCTTGAATCCTGCCTGCTCGAAAGCAACTTGCCAGTCGTTTACACCCTGAATAAGATAGGGAACCCATTTCTTGGGAGTCGCCGGGTCGATATAGATGACAATCGGTTTTTTAGGCTCTACCAGTTCGCCGCGCAGATAAGCTTCTTCGTCTTTAGGTTCCAGTCTCCAGCGGGTAATCAGATACTTGTATTCAATCCCTTGTGGATTGGAGTCGAAATCGGTATATCCCACAGTAAAGAAACCTACGCGAGGATCGTACAGACGAGGCTTCATCGGTTTTTCCGGAAGCAGAATCAGCGAGCTGTTCAACTCGTAGGTCAGTGGAGTGTTGGGGCTTCCGGTCTCCAGCGGACTGACAGGTCTTTTTTCTTTTTTACACAGATAAGTGACAGTAGTCTTGATTTCGATATTCTGAGGGAAAGCGGTCAGGCTGTTGATGTAGCTGGCCGTCGGAATCATGTTAAGAAGTCCGATAGCCTCTTTTGAATCGCTGTCGATAGAGAACAGCGGATTTTCTTTCTGTATAAAACTTCCGGCTTCTATTACATAGTTGCAGCGTACAGAATCTTTTCGGATGCTTTCTATGTTGAATGTGGCGACGATAGGATGTATGTTCGAATTCATGACAGAAGTATACATTCCCTCTTTGTCGGTAGCACGTTCGCGGTACGACATTTCACGGACGAAGATTCTGTTTTCTCCGTTCTTCTCGAAACGTATTACTTTACTTCTCAAGATATCTCCCGGATAACCTATTTTCGATTTGTTTTTTGAAGCAGGAGCTTTGCTGATTCGGTTGACAATCAGCACATCCTTTTGAAGCAAAGAGTCGGGTATTTCGAAATAGTATTTGTCGTTTACCTTGTGCACGGTAAGAAACCCGTTTGTAGAAGCAGCTTGGGGAGTAATAATACTGTTATAAGGTTTCGGACCAGGCTTCATCATGTTCTGAGGTCTGGGTGGCATGACTTTTTCAGTCTTGGCTTTCTTACTTTTTTTCTTGATGAGTTTAGCTTCTGCACCGGTTACTGCTCCGGATAGCAACAGAGTGGCCAGTGCAAAGGCTTGTAGTTTTGATGTCTTCATACTTTGATGGTTTTGTTGTTATATCGTTTTATTTGTTGTATAGCTGGTGTTGCTTGATGAACCGGTACACTTCAGGATGAAGAAAGTAGCGTATGTCTTTACCGGAAGCAATACTTTCGCGTATAAAAGTAGAACTGATTTCAAGCAAGGGCGTGTTTACAGCTTTGACTTGTGCGGGAAGCTCATGAGGATTGATTTCGTATCCGGGACGCGGATAAACCAGTATCCGGTGATTCCGGAGAATCTCTTCGGGAGATTTCCATTTGTCGAATGCAGCCCAGTTGTCTGCACCGATGATGAGTACAAATTCCCTGTCCGGATAAGTCTCCGATAACTTTTGTAAAGTAGTGACGGTATACGACGGACGGGGTAATGTAAATTCAAAGTCAGAGGCTTTAAAGCGGGGATAATCGGCAATGGCAGCTTCTACCATTTTCATGCGAAGATGATTATCGAGCAAGGTCTGTTCCTGTTTAAACGGATTTTGTGGAGTAATCAGGAACCAAAGCTCATCCACCCAGTTTTCCTCGCACAAATAATTGGCAAGGGCCAGATGCCCCAGGTGGATGGGATTGAAAGTCCCTCCGAATATACCGGTTCTTATAGGATTTTTTTCCATTTCTTGTAGTTGACAACTTGCCAGGCTGCCACGAGAATCATGGCTACGGCAATGATATATTCCTGTTTGGCAAGAGCTATTATACCCACTGCGATTGCTACCAGTCCGATGAGAATGCTGAGTAGGATGAGTATCTGTAATGTTTTCTTTGGATTTTTAGCCATAATTCGGATTATTGATTGATAAAGTTGCTGATGACTTGAAGCGCTTCGGCCTGTGCCTTGCTTAAATCATCATTCACAATGACTACATCGAATTTGTCGGCAAAGCTTAGCTCAAATTCTGCTTTTGCAATACGGCTTTCTATTACTTCCGGAGTATCAGTTCCACGTCCGTTCAGTCGGCGGCGGAGTTCTTCTACTGAAGGAGGCTGGATGAAAACCGACAACGCACGTTCGCCGTAGAATTTCTTGATGTTGCATCCGCCTACTACATCTACATCGAATATCACGTTCTGACCTGCAGCAAGCTGTTTTTCAACCTGAGCTTTCAGTGTGCCGTAGAATCGGTCCTGATAGACTTCTTCGTATTCCAGAAATTCGTCGTTGGCAATACGCTGTTTGAATTCTTCCGGAGTAAGGAAGAAATATTCTACTCCGTTCTGTTCGGTGCCACGAGGCGGACGGCTGGTTGCCGAAATAGAGAATGCCAGATTCAGATTCTGCGAAAGCAGGTAGTTGATAATAGTCGATTTCCCTGAACCGGAAGGAGCAGAGAATATGATGAGTTTACCCATATTTTTTATAGTTAAGAGTTGAATTTAAAAGGAAGAAGACGAAGAGGTCCTTACATCACGTTCAATACCTGTTCTTTAATTTGTTCCAGTTCGTCTTTCATCTGCACTACAATGTTCTGCATTTCCGCATGGTTTGATTTGCTTCCTGTAGTGTTGATTTCACGTCCCATTTCCTGAGCAATAAATCCTAATTTCTTACCTTGTCCATGTCCTCCGGCCATTGTTTCGCGGAAATATTTCAGGTGATTGCTCAGACGCTGTTTTTCTTCGTTGATATCGAGTTTTTCGATGTAATAAATCAGCTCTTGTTCCAGACGGTTCTTGTCGTAATCTACGCTGATTGTTTTTTCAAGTGCATCGGTAATGCGTTCGCGTATTTTAGCCACCCGTTCTTTTTCGTACGGTTCGATGGAATGCAGCAAACGTTCGATGTTGTCTATCTTTTCAGTGAATTTCTTTTCAAGGGCAGCACCTTCCTGCTTGCGGAAATCTACCAAATGCTGTAGTGCTGTTTCAATAGCTGTGTAAGCCACTTTCCATTCTTCTTCCGACAGTTCCTGGATATCTACACGTGTCAGTACATCCGGCATACGCAGCAATGTAGCGAACCAGTCTTCGGGGGCGGGAATGTGACAAGATTCGGAAATTGTTTTAATCTGCTGGTAATAGTTTTCTACCAACGCAGCATTGATGGGAGTAGCAGCTTCTGCAGCTTCTTTTTCAATCCAGATACTGAAATCTACTTTTCCTCTTTCCAGTGTTTTGGTGATGAGGTTGCGGATTTCCATTTCCTTTTCACGATACAATGGAGCAATGCGGGTAGACAAGTCCATTGCCTTGCTGTTTAACGATTTGATTTCTACGTTTATTTTCTTATCTCCGAATGTGGCGGTAGCTTTACCGTATCCGGTCATCGATTGTATCATAATATTCAGTTTTTTATCGGGCAAAGGTAGGAAAAAGCCGGGAAAAAAGAAAAGCCAACTGATATTTCTTTTGGTTTCAGTTGGCTTTGCAGGGGATAAGGACTATATCCTATTGTCCGATGTCTCTTATTTGTTTGGATTTGTTACTTCCGGCAGATTCAACAAATATTCAATCTCCGGATTTTGCTTGATGATTTCACCCGATGGGCTGACGAGGAACAAAGCCGGTATTTGCCGTATTTTATAAGCTTGAGAAATGGCATTGTCATTGAATGGTTTCAACTCGCTTGTGTTGGTCCATATAATGCCATCTTCTTCTGTCGCTTTTACCCATTGTTCTTTTTTCTCATCCAGATTAATACCACACATTACAACACCTCTTTTCTGGAGTTGTGGGTAGATGGCCTTTATCTCCTTGGCTTTGTCTCTGCACGGACGACACCAGGAAGCCCAAAAATCAAGCAGGACGTATTTCCCTTTGAAATCACTCAACTTTACCTGTTTACCGTGAATGTCGGTTGTTGTAAAGTCGGGTGCCTGGGTATTTTGAATCCATATTACACGTGCGTCTTCCATTTTTTCTTTTAGTGTCTTGAATGCATAAGAGTACGTATAGTTGAGAGTGTCAATGGTTTCGTATACTTCTTTCCATTCCGGATATTCTCTAAGTAGCAGGTTGCCGGCCAATTCGACAGCTGTATAACTTTGAGGATGTGCTTTGATGAAATCAATGGTTGCTTTTTCGCGTTTGAAGAAATTGTCATTCATTTGTTTCTGCAATGTGGCTAAAGCTTCCGGAGTAGAAGGGTTTTGTTTCATCAGAGACTGGCTTTCTTCTTCCAGGGGCTTAACCGTTTCCAGATACTGATTCATCAGCTTCTGTTCCACGCCTTGTTGTACACCGATGGCTCCGGCAGAAGCCGTATATTTTCCTCCGGCTTCTGCTATAAATTCATATCCTGACTGATAGGGACGGAACCGGATATAGTACTTGTCGGGGTGTTCGATGGCTTGAGTAAAAGAAAAACTGTTTGCTCCCGATAAAGTAATTGAATCTATATTTTGGTATTTCTGGTCAATATATCCCAAGTAAACAGTTCCGGTAAAAGGTTTTTCCAATGTTCCTTCTATGCTAAACTCTTTTTCTGTCTGTTGGGTACAGGCTATACCTGTAAGTAATATACTTCCCAATAAAAGATATTTTTTCATATTTCTATATTAACGAGGGTTTTGTACAATGTTACTATTTTTGTTGATGATGCTTTGTGGAATAGGGAATAAATAACGGTTTGATCCCGGAGCCAGTGTATGTACTGTTCCGTCGGGAGTGGTTCGGGTCAGCGTCTTTGTATAAATACCTTCGTTTACTAAACGCTTCATGTCAAACCAGCGTAATCCGGAGAGAACTAATTCTCTGCGTCGCTCTTCCAAAACAATGTCAAGAAGGCTCTTGTCTGCATCTTTTGTCAGCATGGTGTAGTCTTCTTCAGTGAATCGGTACTTGCGCAATTCATTTAGAATGTCAAGAGCTTGGCTGTCGTTTTTGCGTGCTAAGGCTTCCGCTTTGATAAGCATCATTTCCGGAACACCGATGTTGTAGTTTGGAGTTGTCTGGATGTAGCAGTATGTATTTTCGTCATAGAAATACTCTCCTTTGTTGTCTACATTCGAGAACCAGAATTTAAAGCGTAAATCTTTTTCATTCTGTTTGTATAACTCAAGCAAATCTTCGCCGATGGCCATTTGTCTTAATGCGCTGCTGCCATTTACACTGTGGAACCATATTTTTTGTGGAGAAGAAATGTCTGTCGGTTTTCCGTTGATACTTCCCGATGGAAATTCAGTAGGGAAGGACCATTCTCTCATATCTTCCAGTTGGCTGTTCAGCTCCAGTGCTTTTTCTGCTTCTGTGGCTGCTTCATCGTATCGTCCCATGTAAAATAACACACGTGCACGCATGGCATAAGCCGATGCACGGGTGGGTTTATAGTTATTGCTACCTAAAACAGGTAGATCCTGGTCGATGCCCTCTAAATCGCTTAATATCTGGGCTGTAACTTGTTTTACTGTGGCACGTGAGTGTTTTGCTTCAAGGTTGGGCTCAGTAACCAAAGGAACGCTTAAGTCGGTAGCAGCAGTGGCGGCATTGTAAGCCGGACCATATAGGCTCTGCAGATACCAATAATAGTAAGCACGGAAGATTTTTGCTTCTGCTGCGATACGCCGTCTGTCGGTTTCTGTTCCTCCTGTAGCACTACCGATGTTCTCAAGAACTACGTTTACGGTAAAAAGATGGTTATAAGTCTGATTCCAATTACTGTCGTCCTCGCTGTCAAGATAAAAGGCTTCCATCCAAAAATAAGCTTTGTTGGAGGCGTTGGTCAGATTGATGGCACGGTTGGGAATCATCAGATCGTCGGAGCAATAATAGGGTAAGGCATCATATCCATTAGATAAAGTCATGTCTTTCATTAAATTTCCGTAATCTTCTACCGTTGTTGGAATAACCTTTCCTTTGGGGAGTGTATCTAAAAAATCACTGCATGAGGAAAATAAAGCGATTGTTGCTATTAAGAAGAAAAAATTCTTTATACGTTTCATCTTATATCGTTCATTAAGGAAGTTAATACTAAAAATCAAGTTTCACACCACAGGTAAAGGCTATCGGATCGGTCAATGAGAATGTACCGCTTACAGGAGATACAGCTTCGGGGTCGTATCCTTCTTTATTGGCTGTCCATAACCATACATTATTGAGTTGGGCTGTGATAGACAAGCGTTTTACAGGGCTGTTGCGTAACCATTTTTTAGGAAGGTCGTAATTCAGCAATATTTCACGCAGGCGAATCATGTCTCCTTTTCGGATGCTGTTTGATGAATATCTAGCCAGTTCGGAAGCTCCTGTCTGATAAGTCATCAGATAGTTCATCATGTCGGAACAAATTGCTGGGACGTCTGTCTTGGCTTCATCGCCCGGTTGACGCCAGCGATCGGCAATTCTTTCGTTTAATGCCGGAGAAGATCCGAAGGGGTTCATATCCGGATATTCTACACGGAATACATGTCCGAAATTGTAAGTGAACAGGAAATTGGCTTGTAGATTCTTATATCTGAATCCGGTTGACAGGCTTCCTGAGTATTTAGGTTGATAAGTACCACTGTATTCCAGGTCTTCTACAGTAAGATCCTCGTAAGTTGTAACTTTGGTACCGTCTGCTTTGTATGCCTGAGGTAATCCCATTTCGTTCAATCCGGCCCAGCGATAGCTCCAGATACCTTCGCGGGAATATCCTTCTACAAAGCGGGTTGTACCATGTACACGGTTCAGTACAGGGCTGGAATCGTGAGCACTGTTTCGTATAATCTTATTCTCATTGTAACCGAATACCCAACTTACATTCCATGTAAAGTCTCTTGTGCGGATCAAATCAGCGTCCAACTGGACTTCTACTCCACTGTTGTTCATATCGGCTGAGTTGATAAGTTGTTCGCTATATCCTACTGTAGGGTCGAGCTGGGCTTCGCCTAACAAATCGTATCCTTTGTTATGATAGTAGGTAAGGGTGGTGTTAATGCGGTCGAATAATCCCAAGTCTACAGACAAGTTGATAGAACGTGTACGTTCCCAACGGAGTAATGGATTGGGAGGAGTCGTAATACGCATATAGCCGCCACCGTCTACCAGATCACTGCTGATAAACTGTCCCACCATGATAGGAGAAGTTCTTCCGCTACGGTCGAAGTTTCCTGTTAATCCTAATGATGCACGTAGCATCAAAGCACTGATTGCATCACATTTGAAGAATTTTTCATTCTTGATATTCCAGTTGGCACCAAAAGACCAGATAGGGTTTCTTCTGTATTTATCGCTTACTCCAAACAGGTTGGATTTGTCTATACGTAAACTTCCACTTACGGTATAGCGATTGTCGTAGGTGTATACTGCCGATAAATAATAAGAGATTTCTCTGTTTAAAATATCGCTGAACTTATCGTAACTGCTCGCATAGTAACGCATGGGGTTACTGGACCAGGGTGGAGTTGTTCCGTTGGTTGCAAGATCAATCGCATCGATTGGAGACCATGATAAAGTTTGGTCGTTGTAACCTAACTTACGGTATGATTCTGTGGTAGTATGTTTGCTGCGTGCTTCGAAACCGGCAGTGGCATTGACATAGTGCTGTTTATCTGCACCGAAATTGCGGTTTAAGGTAGCACCTATTTTCATGGTCCATGCTTCGACATCGGTTTGAGAATGGTCCAAGATATCTCCTTTAGGAATACGATAGCTTAATCCGTTTTCTCCGATGACAGTATGTTGGTTAATCAATTCTCTTACACCGTAACTGTTTATAGACTGAATGTCTTTGTTAATCGACTGATAACGTTCGTACTGATAATCTGCAGAAAGATTCAAGCCTTCTATTACACGATAATCTAAGCCAAACCGTGCCTTATAATCGGTGTTTTTGGTTGTATTGTTGGCCATATCTATTTCATCCAGCAGATTTTTACCGAAACTCAGATAACCATATTCTTGGGTATATTTGTCGGCATCCATTCGTGAGAATTGTGTATAGTCTGCAATTCGGTTTCCGGCTTCATCTACGAGCATTTGAAATGGAAACAGGTTATAAATATCATTACTCAGATTTGTATATCCATTGTCGTTGTTGTCGAATGTGGCAGACAGGTCTGAGCGCAAAGTCAGGTTATGCAACAACTTGTATGATATCCGGGAATTGATATTGTAAGAACGTTCTTGGTCGCCTACATATTCTGAATGGCCGCCGATAAAACTTCCTGAAAGGAAATAATTGACACGGTCGGTGCCTCCGGAAACGGAAATCATGTGTTGCTGGCGGAAGGCATTACGTAACAGGTAATCTTCTATCTGTTTGCGGTTGGAATAGGCTTTCAGCTTATTCAGACGAGCGTCCATTTCTGCCAACTTTTGAGGATCCATCGGTGAAACGGCACCAGTTTCCCAATCGATAATGACGTCCTCCCAATAATCGTTCAGAATTTCTTGAGATAAGGAATAGCCACTTCCTTCATAGCCGAATCCTCCCATCATTGAATTGTATCCGTAAAGGTGGGCTTCTCTGTCGTAGTCGATGATTTGTTCGCTGTTTGCACGGTGTAAGTCATCAAAATTGGGCTTAGCTGAAACCTTAAAGTTGTTGGAGTAAGATATTTTGAAGTCATTGGCTTTGCCTTTTTTGGTAGTAATGACAATTACACCATTGGCTGCACGTGAACCCCAGATAGCTGTAGCCGAAGCATCTTTCAATACAGTGATACTTTCTATCATGTCCATGTTTTCGGGAAGTTCTTCCACTTCGAAATCATCTACGATAAACAAAGGGTCGTTACCGGCATTCATAGAAGCACCTCCGCGGATACGGAACTGTTCGTTATAAATATTTAATCCAGGTACGGAGCCTTCAAGGATTCCTGCCAATCCTACACTGCTTCTCAAAGAAATTTTATCATTTTTGATAGTATTGACGGAACCGGTTACATTGAACTTTTTCAATGTCTGATAACCTGTTACTACTACATCGTCCATGAGTACACTGTCGTCTGTCATGTAGACTTGTGTTGCTTTTTTACTTCCTACAGGAACTTCTACCGTTTCGTAACCTACATAAGAAATAATTAAAATATCTCCTGGCTTGGCCGTAATGCTGTAATTTCCGTTAACGTCGGTGATAGTAGCTGTTTGCTTGCCTTTTACGCGTACGGTACATCCAATCAATGAGGATCCGTCTTTACTGTCGAATACTTGTCCTGTAAAGTTCCGGGGAGTTGAATTTTGAGAGGTCGTTTGGTTTTGTGCATAGCTTCCTGTGCATAACGCACAGCCCAAGGCTACCAGACACAGACCTTTTCTCATTTTTTGAAGATGCGTTTCCCGATTTACTCTTCTCTCTTTAAAATTATTGTTCTTCATAAACCGTAGATTTGTTAAACTTAAACATAGAGTCTGTTATTTGTCAGTGTGCTTCATGTTTCCCTCACAACTGACATGGATGCAATTTATATATTTTATTTTAATTTACAAAAATTATAATGAAAATGTGTAATATTTTGAAATTAAATCGCTGTTTTTGCTAAAAAAATAAAATGTATTGTCTTTTGAAGATAGGTATAAATAGAACTTGCTTTTTGTGAAAAATAATAATTTATCTTTGGAAAATGACTTTTCAAAAGAAGAAATGAAAAAGTTATCCGATAAAGTCGTATTAGAGTTTGTATCGTAATAGAATGATGTGAAAAAATATTATCGGAAAGATTATTAAGGTTTGTCCTTCTTTGGAGCAAATTTTTGTAGCTATGTATTATCCGATTAAAGGTGATACAATCTTTGAATGAAGAGATGAAAAATTGACTGGTAAAATCGGATTTTGTTTCATGGGGAATTTTGTGGAAAATATTCTGCCTTGGTCGATTAAGCAGAAAAAAATAGCCGAGAGAGAAGAGTATTTAATTTTTCAGAAAGGAATAATATTTGTATTAAGAGCTTCTAAAAAACGTATGGGAATGGAAAACGAGTGCAAATAAAAGTGTATATTTGCACACATTATAATATAAAAAATAAATTATGTCGTGCATTTTACATATTGAAACTTCTACAGAGGTTTGTTCGGTTTCTGTCAGTCAGGATGGGGCTTCTATTTTTTCTAAAGAAGATTATAAAGGACCGTCGCATGCTGTGGCGTTAGGTGTGTTTGTCGATGAGGCTTTGTCGTTTGCCGATAATCATGCTATTCCGCTGGATGCTGTGGCTGTGAGTTGTGGACCGGGTTCATATACCGGTTTGCGTATCGGTGTATCTATGGCAAAAGGAATTTGTTATGGACGTAATATTCCCTTGATAGGACTTCCTACCTTAGAAGTAATGTCGGTACCTGTCTTGTTGTCGGAGGAGCTTCCGGAAGATGCCTTGTTGTGTCCGATGATTGATGCACGTCGTATGGAAGTATATGCTGCCATTTACGATAGAGCATTGAATGTAAAACGTGCGATTGGTGCTGATATCATCGATGAACATTCGTATGCTGAATTCTTGGAAAAGCATCCGGTTTATTTCTTTGGCAACGGCTCTGGAAAATGTCGTGAGAAATTGGTTCATCCTAATGCACATTTCATTGAAGACATTCATCCGCTGGCCAAATGGATGTTTCCTTTGGCAGAAAAGGCAATGGCAAAACAGGATTTTAAAGATGTGGCATATTTTGAGCCTTTCTATTTGAAAGAGTTCGTTGCATCTACCCCAAAGAAGTTAATTTAATTCAGACCTGTCGTAAAATATGAAATACAATACCCAGCAACGAAGATTACCGCTTCCCGAATACGGACGAAGTGTACAAAATATGGTAGATCATGCCTTGACTATTGAGGATAGAGCAGAACGTCAGCGTTGTGCAAACACGATAGTGAATATCATGGGAGGTATGTTTCCACATTTGCGCGATGTAGCCGATTTTAAGCAAAAACTTTGGGATCATCTGGCTATAATGGCTGATTTTAAATTGGATATCGATTATCCGGTGGAAATCGTAAAAAAAGAAAGTCTTGAAATCAAGCCGCAGCGTATACCGTATTCACAGCATGATATTCGTTTCCGTCATTACGGACGTTTTGTACAGGATATGATTAAGTTGGCTGTCGATTATCAGGAAGGAGAGGAACGGAACCAGTTGATTCGGATGATTGCCAATCATATGAAAAGGGATTATCTGAACTGGAATAAAGACGGAGTGGAAGATCAGAAGATTTTGGATGATTTATGTGAACTCTCCGGGGGGAAAATCAAATTGTCTGCAGAAGATTTGCGTCTGACAGAACAGCGTACCTTTATTCCTCGGCGTCGTCAGATGAATAATAACAACAATCAGGGAAAGAAAAAGTATTAATTTATAAATTCGGGTATTATGGCATCATTTGTAATCGAAGGTGGACACAGACTGCATGGAGAAATTGTTCCGCAAGGAGCAAAGAATGAAGTTCTTCAGGTGTTGTGTGCAACGTTACTGACGAATGGCGAAGTAACCATCAGTAATATTCCCAATATTTTGGATGTGAACAATCTGATTCAATTGCTGAGAGATATGGGAGTGAAAGTTGCCAAACAGGGTGTAGATACTTATACCTTTCAGGCCGACGAAGTGAATCTGTCTTATTTGGAAAGTGAAGAGTTTCTGACTCGTTGTTCCAAACTGAGAGGCTCTGTCATGCTTGTGGGACCTATGGTAGCTCGTTTCGGTCAGGCAATGATTGCTAAACCCGGAGGAGATAAGATTGGTCGTCGCCGTTTGGATACACACTTTTTCGGCTTACAGAAATTGGGTGCAGCTTTCGATTATAATGCAGCAGAAAGTATCTTTAAGATTTCAGCTACTCACTTGAAAGGGGCCAGTATGTTGTTGGATGAGGCATCTGTAACGGGTACAGCCAATATCATTATGGCAGCAGTACTTGCCGAAGGTACTACTACGATTTATAATGCAGCTTGCGAACCTTATATACAGCAATTGTGCCGTATGCTAAACCGTATGGGAGCTCGTATTTCGGGAATTGCATCAAACTTGCTTACCATTGAAGGAGTAAAGGAGCTGAAAGGCTGTACTCATCGTATTCTTCCCGATATGATTGAGGTGGGAAGTTTTATCGGTATGGCTGCTATGACGGGCAGTGAAATTACGATTAAGAATGTATCATACGATAATTTAGGTATCATACCAGATAGTTTCCGTCGGTTAGGTATCCGTTTGGAACAGCGTGGTGATGATATTTTTGTACCTCGTCAGGATCATTATGAAATAGAGTCGTTTATTGATGGTTCTATTATGACCATTGCCGATGCACCTTGGCCGGGGCTGACTCCCGACTTGCTGAGTGTGATTCTGGTGGTTGCTACCCAAGCCAAAGGAAGTGTACTGATTCATCAGAAAATGTTCGAAAGCCGTTTGTTCTTTGTCGACAAACTGATTGATATGGGAGCTCAGATTATATTGTGCGACCCGCATCGGGCAGTAGTGATTGGACATGACCGTAACTTCCGTTTACGTGGAGGTAATATGACTTCTCCTGATATTCGTGCCGGTATTGCCTTGCTTATTGCAGCACTGAGTGCTGATGGCATCAGCCGTATTCACAATATCGAACAGATTGATAGAGGTTATCAGAATATCGAACAGCGTTTGACAGCGTTGGGAGCTCGTATTACCCGTATTGAATAAAAGTTATGATAAAAAGAGAGGAAGTATTTAAAATAGGTGTAATAAACAAACCTCATGGAGTGAAGGGAGAAGTATCGTTTACGTTTACAGACGATATTTTCGACCGTGTGGATTGTGATTATCTGATTCTTTTGCTGGACGGAATTTTCGTTCCTTTCTTTATTGAGGAATACCGTTTCCGCTCGGACAATGCTGCATTGGTTAAGTTCGAGGGGATAGATACTGCAGAGAAAGCACGTATGTTTACCAATGTAGAAGTCTTTTTCCCCTCAAAATACATGGACGAAGAAGATGCCATGGGGTCGTGGAATTTCTTTGTCGGATTTACAGTAATCGACGAAATACACGGCAATTTGGGACAGATTGTTGCTGTCGATGATAGTACGATGAATGTACTGTTTGTCATCGAGAAAGATGGAGAAGAAGTGCTTTTACCTGCTCATGAAGAGTTTCTGAAAAATATAGATGCCAAAGGGAAAATTGTGTATGCACAGATTCCCGAAGGCTTATTAGAATAGTATTGCAGATGAAAAAGAAAGGTCGTAAAGTATTTTGGCATAATATCAAGTTTAAGTATAAACTGACGATTTTTAATGAAAATACCTTGGAGGAGGTAGTAGCCATTCATGTCTCTAAATTAAATGGTTTGTCGGTGCTGCTTGCGACCTGTACAGTAATCTTTTTAGTTGCTGCTGCGATTATTGCTTTCACTCCTTTGCGTAACTATCTTCCTGGTTATATGAACAGTGAAGTTCGTTCCCAAATTGTAGCCAATGCGTTGCGTGCCGATTCATTGGAACAGGTACTGGAACGCCAGAGCCGTTATGTAATGAATATCCAGGATATTCTGAGCGGCCAGGTAAAGACTGATACAGTACAGTCTATTGATTCGCTGACTACTCTGAGAGCAGAGCAACTGATGGAACGTTCGAAAGAGGAAGAAGAGTTTCGTAAGAAATACGAAGAGAAGGAACGCTATAATCTGACAGAAGTGACTTATACTCGTGAAGCTGCAGGCCTTATTTTCTATCGTCCTACACGAGGTATTATGTCAAGAGACTTTAATCCTTCCGAAGGCCATTTTGGAGTTGACTTGACAGCCGATCCGAGAGAAGGAGTTCTGGCTGCTCTCGACGGGACAGTTATCCTTGCCACTTATACAGCCGATGCCGGTTATGTAATTCAAATCCAGCATGCACAGAACTTTATAACCGTATATAAGCACTGTGCTTCTTTGATGAAGAAAACAGGAGATAAAGTAAAAGGTGGAGAAGTCATTGCTCTGTTAGGTAATGCGAACGAAAAAAAGGAGAATCCCCAGTTGCATTTTGAGTTATGGCATAAGGGAAATCCAATCAATCCAGTGAAATACGTTGTTTTTTAATGAAGATATGAAGAAACAAATTGCTATATTAGGTTCTACCGGTTCTATCGGTACTCAGGCTTTGCAAGTAATCGAAGAACATCCGGATTTGTATGAGGCCTATGCGTTGACCGCCAATAACAAAGTAGAATTACTTATCGAGCAGGCGCGTAAGTTTCAGCCCGAAGCGGTAGTTATTGCCAATGAGGATAAATATTTGCAATTGAAGGAAGCATTGTCGGACCTTCCTATTAAAGTATATGCCGGTGCAGATGCATTGTGTCAGATTGTCGAATCGAAACCGATTGATATTGTCTTGACGGCCATGGTAGGATATGCCGGATTACGTCCTACTATGAATGCCATTAAGGCAGGAAAGATAATTGCTTTAGCCAATAAAGAGACTATGGTAGTGGCTGGTGAGTTAATAAATGCATTGGCCAGTCAGTATCGTACTCCTATCTTACCGGTCGATTCGGAACATTCGGCTATCTTCCAGTGTCTGGAGATGAATAATCCGGTATCGAAGATTATTCTGACTGCTTCAGGTGGTCCGTTCCGTACATTTACAATGGAACAGTTGCAGACCGTAACCAAAGAGCAGGCTCTTAAACATCCTAATTGGAGCATGGGAGCAAAGATTACCATCGACTCTGCTTCTATGATGAACAAAGGTTTTGAGGTGATGGAGGCAAAATGGCTGTTTGGAGTTACTCCGGAGCAGATTGAAGTAGTCGTGCATCCTCAGTCTGTTGTACACTCCATGGTTGAGTTTGAAGACGGAGCTATCAAGGCCCAGCTGGGAGTCCCCGATATGCGTTTGCCTATCCAATATGCATTCTCTTATCCTCGTCGTGTCAGTCTTTCCGGCGAACGTCTCGATTTCATGAAATGCAATACATTGACATTTGAAGCTCCCGATACGCATCGTTTCCGTAACCTTGCCTTGGCTTACGAAGCTTTGCATCAGGGAGGAAACATGCCTTGTATTGTCAATGCTGCCAATGAAGTTGTAGTAGCCTCTTTCCTGAAAGACCAGATCTCTTTCCTGGGTATGAGCGATGTCATTGAAAAAACCATGTCGAAGGTTGCATTCATTGAAAAGCCGACTTATGAGGATTATGTATCGACAGATGCAGAAACTCGTCGTATTGCAGCCGAAATGGTTATAAACGGATTGAAATAAATAAAGTAATAACAATAAATAAAAGAAGTAAACAGTAAATGGAAACATTTTTAATTCGTGCCCTTCAGTTGATTCTCAGTCTTTCGCTGTTGGTAATCATTCACGAAGGAGGACACTTTTTCTTTGCCCGCCTGTTTAAGATACGGGTAGAGAAGTTTTATATCTTTTTCGATCCCTGGTTTTCACTTTTCAAGTACAAGCCAAAGAACAGTGATACAGAATATGGAGTAGGATGGCTTCCTTTGGGTGGTTACTGTAAGATTTCCGGTATGATAGACGAGTCTATGGATACCGAACAGATGAAACAACCCGCCCAGCCGTGGGAGTTCCGTTCTAAGCCGGCATGGCAACGCTTGCTGGTGATGATTGGCGGAGTGTTGATGAACTTCCTTTTGGCTCTGTTCATTTATTCTATGATTTTGTATACTTGGGGAGACTCTTATGTGGCTCTGAAGGATATGACATATGGAATGAAGTTCAACGAACACGCACAGGAGATTGGTTTCCGTGATGGGGATATTCTGAAGAGTGCCGATGGTAAAGAACTGGAGCGTTTCAACATGGACTTGTTGCGTGATATTGTAGAAGCACGTGAAGTAACCGTTTTACGCGATGGGCAGGAGAAGAAAATATTAATGCCGGAACTGAGTTTGCTGGATATTGCAAAAGAAGATCCTCTCTTCATGGGTACACTTCATCCTAATGTAGTTGACTCTGTGCTTGCCGGAGGAAGTTTTGCAAAAGCTGGCATTCAGAAGGGAGACTCTTTGATTGCATTCAATGATGTTCCTTTGAATTCCTGGAATGATTTCATGAACGAGATGTCGGATTTACGTGTGAAAGCAGAGTTGGCTCAGCAGACTACAGCCTCTTTCTCATTAGTTTATTCTCGTGCCGGTGTAAGAGATACAGTTGCAGTACAGACAAATGAGAATTTCAAGGTCGATGCGATAGGCGGATTGGCCGATTATAAAGTAACAACTCATTCTTACAGTTTCTTCGGTTCATTCCCTGCAGGTATAGCTTTGGGGGTAAATACTTTGAAAGGCTATGTCAATGATATGAAGTATGTATTCACAGCCGAAGGGGCAAAGAGTGTGGGAGGATTTGGAACCATCGGAAGTATCTTCCCGAAAGTATGGGATTGGCAGCGTTTCTGGGAAATGACAGCATTCCTTTCCATTATTTTGGCGTTTATGAATATTCTGCCTATTCCGGCTCTCGACGGTGGACATGTATTGTTCCTGCTTTACGAGATTATCGCTCGTCGTAAGCCTAGTGATAAATTCCTCGAACGGGCACAGATGGTAGGTATGCTCCTGTTGTTTGCCTTGCTCATCTGGGCTAATTTCAATGATGTATTGAGATTCCTTTTCTGAATAAGATAATTTGTTCTGAAAGATAAAAGAGACAATCCCCTTGTGTATTCCCGAATTCGTCGGACAGGGAAACACAAGGGGATTGTTTTTCTTTCTTTGTATTGTTTTGCACTGCTTTTCTTGTTCTTCGGACATGATAATCTGATATTTTTATCTAAGTTTGTGCCATGATATCACATAAATAAAGTATAAGAGAATATGAAGAAGTTATTGTTGGCTACTGTATTGTGCAGTGGCTTTTGCCTGCCGAATGTATTCGGGGCAGTAGGGGAGGAACGTCTTCCTGAATATTTGCAGGCTGAGAAGTTTACCAAAGCCAAACTTGAAACCATGCTTTTCTCTACCAAAGTAGATCCTCATTGGTTTCAACAGGGAAATTGTTTCTGGTTTGAGTATAAAACCAGCGATGGTGTATTCTGGTATGTAGTAGATCCGGCTGCAGGTCGTAAAGAATTGTTGTTCGACCGTGATGAACTGGCTGCACAGCTGACTGAAATCGTACAGGATCCGTTTGAAGCACGTCATATTCCTATCCGTAATCTGAAAGCTAAAGAAGATGGCCGTACCTTCACTTTCAATGTCGTATCTACCCGAGAGGTAACGAATAAGGATAAAAAGAAAGAGAAAAAGGTATTCTATTTCTCTTACGATTATCCTACCCGTAAGCTGACACATCTGAAAGATGAAGAAAAAGAACCGGAAAAGAAAGAGTGGGCTTCTGTTTCTCCTGATGGTCAGACTGTGGTATATGCCAAAGACTATAATTTGTACCGCATGAGTATTGCCGACTACCGGAAGGCACAGAAAAACGAAAAAGACAGTACCATTGTAGAAATCCAGCTTACTACAGACGGTGTCAAAGACTTTGGATATGGTATTCCCTATAGTACATTGAATACCGATACGCTATGCAATGGTAAGCGTCGTGCGATATGGGGAGGCTATTGGTCGCCCGATTCCAAACACTTTGCAGTGACACTGACTGACGAACGTGCGGTAAAAGAATTGTGGGTGATTAATTCCATTGCTACTCCACGTCCTACACTGGAAACTTATAAATATCAGATGCCGGGCGAAATGGCTGCTCCCGAAGATCATCTGTATGTGTTCGATATGACAAACAATACCCGTAAGGAGGTAAAGGTTTCGGCATGGAAGAACCAGACCATTGGAATGGAATACAGACCTTTCGAACAGAAGCAGCGCGACAAGGAGTTTAGATCGCTGGTATGGCAGGGCGATAACAACCGTTTCTATCTGGTACGGGGCAGCCGTGATTTGCATCGTATTGATGTATGTACGTATACTATCGGACAAGATTCTATTGTACCGATTGTAAAGGAACGTATGAATACCTATCAGGAAACACGACCGATTCATGTGTTCGATGAGGGAAAAGAGTTTATTCAGTGGAGTGAGCGTGACGGATGGGCGCACTTGTATCTGTACGATGAAAAAGGAAACTTGAAGAACCGCATTACCAAAGGTCCGTGGCATGTAGAAAAGGTGGTGAAAGTAGACGAGAAGGCGCGCACAATATACTTCCTGGCCAACGGACGTGAGAAAGGGGAAAATCCATACTACGAACATCTGTATCGGGTAAATGCAGACGGTACCGGCTTGAAGCAGATTACCAAAGGCGATTATTTCCATGAAGTAGAAGTAGACGATGAAGCACGTTATATCGTCGACAATTATTCACGTGTCAACACAGTGCCTTGTGCCGACTTGCTGGATCGTAACGGAAGAAAGGTGATGACTATTCAGGAAAGCGACTTCTCGCAACTGAAAGCAGCAGGTTATCAGTTCCCCGAACTGTTTACCGTAAAGGCGGCTGATGGAGTGACCGACTTGTATGGAGTGATGTATAAGCCGTTCAACTTCGATTCTACCAAGGTATACCCGATTATCGATTATGTATATCCGGGGCCGCAGGTAGAGGCTGTATACTATCCGTTTACTCGTATGAGTGTACGTACTGACCGCCTGGCACAGGCCGGCTTCATTGTAATTTCAGTCGGACAGCGTGGTGGACACCCCAGCCGTTCGAAATGGTATCACAATTACGGATACGGTAATATGCGCGATTATCCATTGGCAGACCACAAGGCTGCGGTAGAACAGTTGGCTGCCCGCTATAAGTTTATCGACATTAATCGTGTAGGTATTCACGGACATTCGGGAGGAGGATTCATGTCTACTGCAGCTATTTTCCAGTATCCCGATTTCTATAAAGCAGCTGTTTCGTGTGCCGGCAACCACGACAACCGTATTTACAACCGCTGGTGGAGTGAAACACATCATGGTGTAAAGGAACAAGTGAGTGAAAAAGGAGATACTACTTTTGTCTATAAGATTGCAACCAATCCGGAAATTGCAAAACAGTTGAAAGGACATCTGATGCTGGTACATGGTGATATCGACAACAACGTACACCCTGCCAACAGTATTCGTGTGGTAGATGCCTTGATTCGTGCCAACAAGCGCTTCGACATGTTGCTGCTCCCTGGCCAGCGTCATGGATTCGGCACTATGGACGAGTATTTCTACTGGCGTATGGTAGACTTCTTCTCAGAACATCTGAAAGGCCGTAAAGAAACATCGGTGGATATTCCCCGCCGATAGCCGGTTCTTATAAACAAACGAAAACAGGCAATTGGAATTTATCTTCCGGTTGCCTGTTTTTGTTTGCTGATTACGACTTTGTTTCCCATTCTTTTTTCTTCCCGCTATCCCATTATCCATTTTCCTATATTCCCCGATTTCCGGACAATATGAACAAAAGCCCATGTTACTGTTAATAACAGTATTGTACAGACAATCATTTTCAGCATGGTATGTATCGGAAGTGATTCTATCAACATATAGCACGGACCTAAAAACAGATAATGCGACATCCATATACCAAATGTACAGGTAGAGATGTTTATTAAAAAACGCTTGGCCTTTTGTGACCGGACTGTCAGTTTTTTGGCAGTCAGGAAGATAGGAAGTGTCATTAGCAGTACATTAGGGGTACAGTATGTAAAAAACAGCTCAACCAGCTCGACGGGTTGTCCGGGAGTTGCGGTTATCGATTTAAAACCAAAGAAAGTGATGCAATATCCTAAGGTAAACGAAGGAATCCCTGTAAATGCTAATTTCTTCCAGCTTAAATCGGCCGGATGGTTTATGATATAGTATCCTAAAAGCAGGTAACCATTGAAACCGGCAAAATAATAGAGCAGTCCAAATTCATTCCACGAGCAGGTTCCCCATAGGTCTTTGGTGAGATATTCCCTTATATATGGAATAAATAGAGAAACAAACCAGACTATCAGAAAAAATCTTTGCTCTTTTACAGATGCCTGTTTCACCCATGCGGAGAAAATAGGCATATACAGGTATAGGCCTATCAGAAGATATACATACCACATCTGGATAGCAAAAGGAGAGAAGTTGAAAGGAATCATCAAAATGTGGTATAGGGCTTTCATGAACGATTGATCCGGCTCTGCCCAAGCGAAAAAGTCGTTTATAACAGCAGGAGAGAGTCCAAGCAGCCCTGTAAACCATGGGAAAAGATTGTAAAGGACTGACCAGATTAAAAAGGGTATCACCACTCGGGTGAGTCGTTTGCTGTAAAAGGTAATGCTGTTTTGCTTCACAGGCAGGAGCAGAGCACCGGTGACCATTACAAACAGAGGAATTGCCGGACGCATGAATGAACCGTAGAAACTTCCCCAAAGGTTGTACCAAGGCTCCGAACGTTCGGCAGGAGTTACATTGTCGGTACAGTGGACTGCTATCATCATAAAGATGGCAATAAATTTTACGAGATCAAGCCAGATGATGCGCTTCTCGTCTTTTGTCGTCAATTGTTCCTTCATCTTTTTTTAGATGCAAAAATAACAGCAAGGGGAGATATACATTTTGACATAAGTCAAAATTCGAAAGAACTTTATTTCTCTGCTCTGATTCTGCTTAAGGTGGATAATGATATACCGAGAAAAGAAGCTATGTACCCCAATTTAACTCTTGAACAGATGTCGGGAAAGGTTTGGAGAAGTGCAGCATATTTTTCTTTTGCCGTCATGGTAAGATTGTCTATCCGAATGCACTGTATGGTAAGCAGGCATTCCTGATGAATTACTCTTCCCCAATTGGCAATTTCAATGTTCGTCTGATACAGTTTGTTCAAGACTTGTATGGGAATGGAATAGGCGAGAGTGGGTTCTATGGTTTCTACATATTCGAATCCTGCTTTATTATGATAGAGACAAAGCAGGCCGAAAGTAATGTCTCCTTCTTTAGAGAACCATGTAGTATGTTCCTGTCCGTCTATCAGACAATAGGAGCGGGTTAATCCTTTTTCTATGAAGTATACATTGCGGTCGATGATTCCCCCTTGTATAATCAGATGTTTTGCAGGGAAATGTTGAGGCTTGAAGTGTCTGCAAAGCAGGTCTATGGATTCGTCGCTTACAGGGTAATAGCGTTTGATGCTCTTCTTGATGTTGTTTATTTCCATTATGCAGGATAGGTTGAAAGATAAGAAAGGTGTATTTTTCAGTGAATCGGTTTTAGTCTGTTTTTCTTTTACAAAGGTAGTGAATTCAATGATGAATCCGTTTGGGGAATCGGGAAAATATCCATTTGATAAATTGACAAAATGTCAAATCAAGGCTGGGAAAATCTGTGTTTTTGGGAGCAAAGGAAAATGTCTTTGGAAATATCGCCAAATTTGAAGGTTGGCATGTCTTGAAATGTTGAAAGTAGAGCTGTTTTTCTTTCGTTTTGTATACTGAATGGTTGTAATGATGCGAATAATGCTTTCGTTTCTATAGTATTTGTTGTTTTATGATAGAATGTGATTTTTAATGTTTACCTCTCGGAAAATTGTTGAAATGGTTAATAAATGTATTTATAATTAAAAATAGGTATATCAAACAGGGCGAAAACTTATTATTAGTAGCGTCGTCTTGCGTGAATAGTCGCGTTTGCATACGGTAATAGTCGCGTAAGCTATCGATACTTGTATCGTATAGGGAAAATCCTTGTCACAGATATTGCCGGAATTTGTCCTGTTTTTATGCTATAAAGCATGTATAGAGCGGTTTTTCGGCTTGTTTTCCTACCTTATATTTTCCTTGAGCAGCATTTTTGTTGTAAATGTGTGTTATTGAAAAGAGGATATTTCTATCTAAATGTATTATTAATGTCATTAAATGATAGCAAAAAGAAAAATCCGGAAAAGATAGTAAGAATCTTTTCCGGATTTTCTGAGAAAATAAATTTTATTGTCTGAAAGCAGCTTTTATTTCTTCATCGAAAGAGAATGTTTCACTCAGTTTCCCTTTACGCATTGCTTTTGCCTTTACTACCGTAGTACTGTCTGTTAAAGTAAACGGAGAGGTATACAGGGTAGCAGTGCTGTCAGGCTCAGTTCCATCGGTTGTATAATATACCGGCACTTTGTCGAAGGTGGCTAATGAAACGGTCGATTTTCCGTTTTCCTGAGCCGATGAAGCCTCCAGTGTTACGTCGTAAATATCCGTTTTGTAATGGTATCCTTTTGCGGTATACAGTTCCAGCATATGCGGCAGGCGGGACAGGAAGAAGTCGAAATTCTTCTTGTCTGGATTGCTCCATTGCAGTTCGCTCAGTGCGGCAATGCGCGGCATCATCTGCCATTCCATCTTGGTACTGTCTTTGGTCCATTCGGTCCAGATACAGGCCTGTACCCCGATAATACGTTCCTTTTCTTCCGTATTCAGTTCCTCGAACAACGGATTGAAGTTATATACTCTTCCGATACTTTCCACACCTTTCAGCTGGTTGTATCCCGGATTGCTGAAATAGAGGTGACTGATGGGGCAGACAATTGTCTGGTGGCCTTCGCGGGCAGAGCGGATGCCGGCTTTGACTCCTGTCCATGCCATGACAGTTGTGCTTGCTGTAGGGTGTCCTTCCAGTACTTCGTCCCATGCCATTACCTTACGTCCGCGTGCGGTGATCTCTTTCTCAACTTCCGCCATGAAGTAGGACTGGAGCTGGTTTTCCTTGGTACGTTCGGGACTGTCTTTTAATCCTAACTCTTTGATTTTTGCCTGGCACTTCGGGCATTTCTTCCATTCTTTCTTGGGGCATTCATCTCCTCCTATGTGGATATAAGGACCGGGGAAAATATCCATTATTTCGTTTATTACATCTTTGGCAAACTGTAAGGTCTTTTCATTTCCTCCGCACAGTACTTTGTCGAATACTCCAAAGCGGGTGGCAACTTCGTATGGTCCTCCTGTACATCCCAGTTCAGGGTAAGAAGCAAGGGCGGCGAGCATATGGCCGGGCATATCAATTTCGGGTATGACGGTAATAAACCGTTCGGCTGCGTAAGCTACTATTTCGCGTGCCTGTTCTTGTGTATAAAATCCTTTTACCGGAGTACCGTCGTATTGGTCGGAGTTGCGTGCTACGATGGTTTCCTTGCGTACAGAACCTACTTCAGTAAGTTTGGGATACTTCTTTATTTCAATACGCCATCCCTGATCTTCGGTCAGATGCCAGTGAAAATAATTGATATTATGCAATGCCAGCATGTCGATGATTTCTTTCAGGTAGTCGACAGAGAAAAAATGTCTGCCTACATCTACCATAAATCCTCGGTAAGGCAGGTTGGGATAATCTTTTATCATACCGGCTGGCAGAGAGGCTAAGGTTTTTCCCTGAGTAACAGGAAGGGCTTTGTGGATAGTCTGGATGCCGTAAAAAACACCGGCTTCGGTTGCTCCTTTTACCTGTATCTGGCTGGAGTTGATAAGAAGTTCGTACCCGTCCTGGTGAGGAATTGTACTGTCTACGGACAAAATAATGCAATTCTTTCCGCTCTGTGTGGTAAGACCGACTTCTGTTCCGGTTATTTCTTTGATGTAAGAGGCCAGGAAGTGTGCTGTACGTTGCAACTTTTCATTATCGGCCGGATAACAGATTTTGGTGGAAGAGTCGATGACGAAAGGAGAATCCTGAGTATATTCCGTTACTTCTTGTGGAAGAGGAATTACATTCAGATTTCCGGTACTAATGTCCTTTTGTGAGCAAGACATGAGGCTGCACAGTAAGGCTGTGCCGAGTGCCCATTGGGCAATGAAATGTTTTTGCATAACAGATGGTTGTTGGAGTAAAATTAAAACATAATGCAAAGTACGTATTTTTATTGTTGCGGGCAGTACAAATGCAGTTATTTTAATTGATTATTTTGCAGGGGAAAGAAAATGAGGGATGAGACACAGTGTAAATAAAAAAATCCGGCTATACCTTACGGGGTAGCCGGATTTTTGTAGGAAGAATCTTTCTTAAAAGATTACTTATTTGTTAAGGTTGTTTAAGATGTCCATTGTATCTGTAGCAATCATCAACTCTTCGTCTGTAGGGATAACTACAACTTTTACCTTAGAGTCGTCTGTAGAAATGATTGCTTCTTTGCTACGTACTTTGTTGCGTTCCGGATCCAGTTTTACACCCAGGAAGCCTAATGTTTCGCAAGCTCCCCAGCGGGCAGTAGCCTGGTTTTCACCCACACCACCAGTGAACAGAATTACATCTACACCACCCATTGCTGCTGCATAGGCACCGATGTATTTTGTGATGCGGTAGAAGTACATTGCTTCTGTACGTTTAGCCAGTTCTTCACCTCTTGCTGAAGCATCTTCCAGTTCGCGCATGTCGCTTGAGCGGCGGAAAATACCCAATACACCACTTTTCTTGTTCAGGATGTCAGACATCTGGTCAGGAGTCAGACCTTCTTTTTTCATCAAATATAAGATAGCACCGCCATCGATGTCACCACAACGGGTACCCATCATCAGACCTTCCAGCGGAGTAAGTCCCATACTTGTATCAATACATTTACCGTCTTTTACAGCTGCGATAGAACCACCGTTACCGATGTGGCAAGTGATGATTTTAGAACCTTCTACCGGAATATTCAGGAATTCGCACACACGTTTTGCAACGTAGCGGTGTGAAGTTCCGTGGAAACCGTAACGGCGGATACCGTACTTTTCGTAATATTCGTAAGGAATCGGGTACATGTAAGCATGTTCCGGCATAGTCTGATGGAATGCAGTATCGAATACGGCAATCTGAGGAATGTTAGGCAACAGCTCTTTTACAGCATAAATACCTTTCAAATTGGCTGGGTTGTGAAGCGGACCCAGGTCACAGCATTCTTCAACAGCTGCGATTACAGCGTCATCAATCAGTACGGAACCACTGAATTTTGTTCCTCCGTGCAGTACGCGATGACCTACAGCATCAATTTCTTCCAATGATTTTACAGCTCCGAATTCAGGGTGAGTCAGTGTTTCGAAAATAAACTGTACACCGGCTGTATGTTCCTTGATGTCTCTTTCGAGAATTTTCTTCTCTCCGTTAGGCAATGTAATTTTCAGGAATGAGCCTGGAAGATTGATTTTTTCAAGTCCTCCTTGAGCGAGAACTTCCTTGTTGGTCATTTCAAACAGTTTGTACTTGATTGAAGAACTACCACAGTTGAGTACTAATACTTTCATATTTGTTTTTTACGGGTTTTTAAAATTGATAAGTTACTGAGCTTTGGCAGCGATAGCCTGGTTTGCTGTAATGGCAATCATTTTGTAAACATCGTCGATAGAGCAACCGCGAGACAAATCGTTTACCGGACGTGCAATACCCTGCAAGATAGGACCGATAGCAGTTGCATGTCCCAGACGTTCTACCAGCTTATAAGAGATGTTACCTACTTCCAGACAAGGAACAACCAATACGTTTGCCTTACCTGCAATAGGAGAACCCGGTGCTTTGCTTTCGCCAACTCTTGGAACGAGAGCAGCATCAGCCTGCAATTCACCGTCGATCTTCAGTTCCGGATCTAATTCTTTAGCCAATTTCAATGCTTCCACTACTTTGTCTACTACTTCGTGTTTTGCAGAACCTTTTGTAGAGAAGCTCAACATTGCAACGCGCGGATCAATTCCTGCTACAGCCTGTGCTGTACGTGCTGTACAAACTGCAATCTGTGCCAACTGGCTTGCATCTGGAACCGGAGTTACGGCTACGTCACCCATTACCAATACACCGTTGTCGCCACATTCAGGAGCATGAGTCAGCATCAGCATTGCACCTGATACGCAAGTGATACCCGGAGCTGTTTTGATAATCTGCAATGCCGGACGTAATACGTCGCCTGTAGTGTTGCGTGCACCGGCCAACTGTCCGTCTGCATCGCCTGCTTTGATAATCAAACAGCCAAGGAACAATGGATTCAGCACCAGTTTACGTGCTTCTTCGATAGTCATTCCTTTTTTCTTGCGAAGCTCGCACAACAGTTGTGCATATTCTTCTTGTTTCGGATGATTTTCCGGATCGATAATGGTAGCCTTATGAATGTTACCCAAGCCCCATTCTTTGGCCAAGTTCATAATTTCATCAGGATTACCCAAGAGAATCAAGTCGGCTACACCATCTGTAAGAATCTGATTAGCAGCCTTTAAAGTACGTTCTTCAGTTCCTTCCGGAAGCACAATGCGCTGTTTGTTTGCTTTAGCGCGTTCTACGATTTGACTAATTAAGTCCATAAATATTTATTTTAAATAGATTATTGCTTATTGAATAAATCGTTGTGAAGTTTTGTTTCACTTTGCAAAGGTAGGTATTTTTGCAATATGTAGTTTGCAAAATCTGAAATATTTGAGATTAAAGTATGCTAAATCTCTTTCTTTAACAACTTGGAAAGGAAAAATGAGGGCATTTATGAATAGGTTGTAGATGAAAGTATAACTTTGCATCAGTTTTCAATAAAGTTTTTAAGGTATGATACGTCAATGTTTTATTCTTTTCGGATGTCTGGCATTGGGCGAATTGATTGTTTATCTGACAGGAGTGAAGTTGCCGTCCAGTATTATCGGCATGCTGCTGTTGACTCTTTTCCTCAAACTGGGCTGGGTAAAGCTGCACTGGGTGCAGGGATTGTCTGATTTTCTGGTCGCTAATCTTGGATTTTTCTTTGTTCCTTCCGGTGTGGCGCTGATGTTGTATTTCGATATTATTGCAGCACAGTTCTGGCCCATCGTCATTGCGACTTTTGTCAGTACCGTATTAGTGTTAGTAGTTACAGGTTGGGTTCATCAGTTAGTGCGTAAGTATGGATTTTTTAGAAAATGAGTTTTTTCTGCTGGCTATCACATTTGGAGCCTTCTTCTTTTCCAAATTGTTGCAGAAAAAAACAGGATGGGTGTTGTTGAATCCTATTCTGATAGCGATAGCTTTGTTGATTTGTTTTTTGAAGGTAAGCAATATATCGTATGAAAAATATCATGAAGCCGGCGGTCTGATTGAGTTTTGGCTGAAGCCTGCTGTGGTGGCATTGGGAGTTCCCTTGTATTTACAATTGCGTATGATTAAAAAACAATTGCTCCCGATTATTGTTTCTCAATTAGCAGGATGTGTGGTGGGACTGGTTAGTGTAACCATCATTGCTAAGGTGATGGGAGCTTCGCCTGAGGTTATCATGTCATTGGCACCAAAATCGGTTACTACCCCGATTGCTATGGAGGTATCGAATGCAGTAGGAGGAATTCCTTCTTTGACTGCTGCGGTGGTGATTGTAGTAGGACTGTTTGGAGCTATTTGCGGATTTAAGGTATTACAGGTAGGCCGGGTAGGAAGTCCTATTGCACAAGGTTTGTCGATGGGAACCGCTTCGCATGCAGTGGGTACATCGCGTGCCATGGAAGTCAGCGGAAAGTATGGAGCCTATGCCAGTCTGGGACTGACCTTGAACGGGATTCTTACAGCTTTGCTTACTCCTACTATCCTGCATTTGTTAGGTTTATATTAAAACAGATTTTATGATTGCGTTCAGACCGATAGAAGTCGAAGACAGAGAAAGAGTACAACGTTATACACTGAAAAGCAAGCGCCGGAACTGTGATCTTTCGTTTGCCAATTTATATAGCTGGCGTTTTCTGTATCGTACGCAGATAGCCGAAATGAATGGCTTCCTGCTGTTCCGTTTTTATATGGAAGACGAGCGTGCTTATATGATGCCGGTGGGTGAAGGAGATGTTCGTCCGGTTATTGAGGCTTTGATGGAAGATGCGCAGACCGATGGTAAACGGTTCCTGCTGGCAGGGGTATGTGCTGATATGCGCTCGGAATTGGAAGATGCTTTTCCGGGAAAGTTTGTCTTTACTGCCGATCGGGATTATTTTGATTATATTTATCTGCGTTCGGACCTTGCTACATTGCGAGGGAAAAAATATCAGCCTAAACGTAATCATATCAACCGATTCAAAAGTGCTTATCCGGATTATGAATATAAGTCGTTGACTCCTGAGTTGGTTGCAGAGTGTCTGCGACTGGAAAATCAATGGTGTAAGGCAAACGACTGTGCAGAGAATGAAGCGCTGCAAGCAGAGAGGAAGTCGATGACGGCTGCTTTGGCTGCTATGGAAGGATTGCAGTTGACCGGTGGTGTACTACATGTGAACGGGAATATTGTGGCATTTACCTTCGGAGCTCCAATTAATGATGAAACCTTCGATGTATGTGTAGAAAAAGCCAATACTGATATTGAAGGTTCGTATACCATGATTAATAATGAGTTTGTGAGCAGGCTGCCGGAACAGTATATTTATATTAACCGTGAAGAGGATTTGGGACTGGAAGGGCTTCGGAAAGCTAAACTGTCTTATCAGCCCGATACGCTTCTTGAAAAGTATATAGCCGAATTAAAATGAGCATCAAGGAACAAGTCAAGGCACTTTGGAAACTCTGCTTCGAGGATACGGAAGAGTTTGTGGATCTTTATTTCCGTATGCGTTATACAGATCGTATCAATCATGTGATAGAAGAGGGGGGAAAGGTAATAGCTGCCTTGCAGACAATACCTTATCCGATGACGTATGGTGGAGAATTGCTTCCGGTTTCTTATATCTCGGGAGCCTGTACACATCCCGATTATCGCAATCAAGGAAGTATGCGAAAGTTGTTGCAGCAGGTACATCGCCGTATGTTCGATGAAGGGATTTGCTTCAGTACTTTGATTCCAGCAGAAGAATGGCTGAAAGCTTATTATGCTCGTTCCGGATATGCAGTTTGCTTTCGTTACGGAGTAGAAAAAAAAGTTATTAACAGGTCTATGCAACCTGTTGATAACGGAAAATCCTTGTGGAATGTCTGTGAGGCAGACCCTGCATCTTCTTCTTTTGCAGAAGTTTATAAATTCTTTAATGAACGAATGCTTTCGCGTTCGTGCTGTATACAGCATACATTAGATGATTTCAAAGTAGTATTAGCCGATTTACACCTTTCCGGAGGAGGCTGCTGGGCGGTTCGTGATGCAGACAGATGGGTAGGGATGGTTTGCTGTGTCCCCCATTCTCACAGTCTTGAAGTAAAAGAAATACTGTTGGATTCCGGTGTTTCTTCCGATGAAGTCCTTGCTTTATTGGCTATGCAATACGGTAAAGAGACAATCGAAATTGTGAAACCCTCCTCGTCTTCTTTACTGGATTTGGGAATGGCGCGAGTGATTCATGTTGAAACTTGTCTTAGGCGATATGCACAAATACATCCTGATGAAGTACATTGTATATATGTAGAGAACGATGAGGCTATTCCGGAGAACAAAGGGTATTATTTGCTTGAAGGAGGAACATGCCGACGCTTGTCAGAGGTTCCTCAAATCTGTACAGTCTATACCATTGCGGAATTGACAAGTTTTCTTCTGAAGAATGAGTCTCCCTATATGAGTCTGATGCTGAATTAAGAAGCAGATGTTTCGTCGGTATTAGTAAGCATGCGTTCCAGTTCTTCTGCATTCAGCTTCAGATAAAATTCTCCTTTGTAGGCGATTGAGATACCTCCGGTTTCTTCGGACACAATAATAGCCATGGCATCTGTCTCCTGGGAGACACCCAATGCTGCCCGGTGGCGCAATCCCAGTTCTTTCGGAATATTCAGATTGTGCGATACGGGAAGAATGCACCCGGCCGCTTTAATCCGCTTGTTGCTGATAACCATCGCTCCATCATGCAACGGACTGTTTTTGAAAAAGATATTTTCTATCAGGCGTTGGTTGATATTGGCATCGATGAGGTCTCCTGTCCGTACAATGTCGTCCAGTGGAAATTCCTTTTCTATCACAATCAGAGCACCTACTTTTCCTTTGCTCATATTCAGACATGCCATTACAATCGGCATGATATCTTCTTTTTGTGTATTTTCCTTGCGGTTGCCTTTCAGGAAGCGAAGAAAGCTGCTGGTGCGGTGACGTGAACCTAATGTCAGAAGGAAGTGACGCAACTCGTCTTGAAACAGGACAATCAGTGCAATGACTCCTACGCTGACCAACTTGTCGAAGATAGACCCTAACAGACGCATCTGCAAGACTTGCGATACGATGACCCAAATGACGATGAATACCAGAATCCCGATAAAGACATTGATGGAACCGGAAGATTTCATCAACTTGTAAGTCTTATACAGCAGGAAAGCCACCAGTAAGATGTCGATGATATCTTTTACACTTATTATATTAATATCGAAAGGCATAAGATGAATCGTGTTTTTATAAACTTGCAGATGATTGTTCTCTCATGGCAGTGGTAAGCCGTACTGCCTCTACTGCTTCTTTCACATCGTGTACACGCAATATGTTGGCTCCCTTCATCAGGGCAATGGTATGCAGTACTGTCGTACCGTTCAGTGCCTCTTCGGGAGTAATGCCCAACAGCTTATATATCATCGATTTGCGGGATACTCCAACAAGCAGAGGCAGCTCAAATATCGCAAACTCTTCCATCTGGTTCAAGAGTTCGTAATTATGCTCAATGGTTTTACCAAATCCGAATCCCGGATCGAGGATAATATCTTTCACTCCCATATCGCGCAGACGCTGTACCTTTTCAGAAAAATAGTACAACACTTCACGCAATACATCTTCGTAATGCGGATGCTGCTGCATGTTTTGGGGAGTTCCCTGCATGTGCATCATAATATAAGGCACTCCCAGACGTGCAATGGTAGAAAACATTTCACTGTCCATATTTCCTGCAGCAATGTCGTTTACGATGGCTACTCCATATTCTTCTACACACATGCGTGCTACATCGGCACGGAATGTGTCGACCGACAGAACAGCATCGGGATGCTCCCGTCCGATAATCTCCAGTCCGTTCCGAAGCCGCTTCATTTCTTCTTCTGCACTGATGTGTTCGGCATTGGGGCGCGAAGAGTATGCACCTATATCGATGATGCTGCCTCCTTCTGCAAGAATCTGCTGTGCACGTGCGGCAATTTCTTCTTCGGTCTGCTTCCGGCTGCCGGCATAGAATGAATCGGGAGTTACATTTAAAATTCCCATCACTTGCGGGCACGATAAGTCCATCAGCCTGCCGTTTACATTAATATATCGGGCAATACGGTGTTTCATGTTACAATGTGTCATTAACAGTGATGCAAATGTACACACAATTATTTATTTATTACTGTTCCACGAACGATTTTTCAACTATCTTTGTCCCGAAAATAACGCTTAAAAAAAGTGATATGGAACTGTCTGAATTATATACACGCTTTCAGGCTTGTAATGGAGTAACTACCGATACACGCCGTTGCACCGAAGGCTCTTTATTCGTAGCATTGAAAGGTGCTACCTTCAACGGCAATGCGTTTGCTGCCCAGGCGTTGCGTCAGGGATGCCGTTATGCCTTGGTAGATGAGGCTGAATATGCCACAGAACCGAATATTATTTTAGTAGACGACTGTCTGCATACTTTACAGCAGTTGGCCAACTATCATCGCCGCCGTTTAGGAACACGTATTATAGGTATTACAGGAACTAACGGAAAAACTACAACAAAAGAACTGATTGCTGCAGTCTTGAAGCAGAAGTTTACCGTGCATTATACACAAGGCAATCTGAACAATCACATCGGTGTGCCTCTTACCCTGTTGCAGTTGACAGAGAAAGATGATATTGCAGTGGTTGAAATGGGAGCCAATCATCCCGGAGAAATCCGTACCCTCGTACATATTGCAGAACCTGACTATGGAATTATTACCAATGTAGGAAAAGCTCATCTGGAAGGATTCGGCTCTTTCGAAGGGGTAATACGTACTAAAGGTGAACTCTATGATTTCCTGCGTGAAAAGGGTGGGGCTACTGTTTTTGTGCAACATGAAAATCCTTACCTGAACAAACTGACAGAAGGATTGCAGTGTGTGTATTACGGACAAGAGCCGGGGCTATATGTAAGTGGAGAAGTAAGCGGTTGCTCTCCTTTCCTTGCTTTCCGTTGCACAGCCGATGGCCAAACACACGAAGTACAAACTCATCTGATTGGTACTTATAATCTGGACAATGCCTTGGCAGCCATTGCCATTGGGCGCTATTTCGGAGTAGACGCTGAATCGGCATGTCGGGCTATCGAAGAGTATGTTCCACAGAACAATCGTTCTCAGCTGGTAGAGACCTCTGCCAACAAACTCATTGTAGATGCTTACAATGCCAATCCTACCAGTATGATGGCCGCTTTGGAGAATTTTCGACGTATGGAAGTACCACACAAGATGGTTGTGTTGGGCGATATGAAAGAATTGGGAGAAGGCAGTCACGAAGAGCATCAGAAAATAGCAGACTATCTGATGCAGTGCGGTATAGAACGTATTATATTGGTAGGAAATGAATTTGCCAATACCTGTCACGAAGGCTGCTGTTATGCGTCGGTCGATGAGGTGATAGCCGCATTCAGCCAGAACAAGCCCGAAGGATATTATATTTTGATAAAAGGGTCGAACAGCATGAAACTCAGCCGTCTTCCGGAATACCTTTAAAAGAAGAACCGGCAGATAATAAAAAGCAAAGGAGATACAAACAGCTTATGCAAAGAAACGATGCAGCAGTTTGTATCTCCTTTTTTTATGTCGTAGCACTATACTATTTAAGTGCGTTTCTCATCGATGCCAATTGTTCTTCTTTTATTCCTTCGTCTTTTACCTTTCTCAGCAAATCCGAAGCAAAGATAAAGTTGTTCAGGCGTTCGTTTGTAGCAGAGAAAACCTCGTGCTTTGTGCCTTCCCACTCTTTTTTTCCCTGATAGATATACAAAATACTGTCGCCGATTCCCAATACCGAGTTCATGTCGTGTGTATTGATTACCGTAGTCATGTTATATTCTGTAGTGATATCATGTATCAGTTCGTCGATAACCAGCGAAGTCTTCGGGTCGAGTCCGGAGTTAGGCTCGTCGCAGAACAGATATTGCGGCTGCAGCACAATGGCACGTGCAATTGCCACACGTTTCTGCATACCTCCACTGATTTCGCCAGGGTATTTATTCTGTGCATCCAGCAGATTGACACGGTCCAGACAGAACTGTGCCCGCTTTATACGGTCGCGGTAGGTGTCATTCGAAAACATATCCAGCGGAAACATCACATTTTCCAGTACCGTAAGCGAGTCGAACAACGCGGCACTCTGGAAAATCATTCCCATTTCCCTTCTCAATGTTTTCTTTTCCTTCTTTCCCATATCGAGCAAGTTACGTCCATCGTACAGCACCTTACCCTGTTCGGGAGTAAGCAGTCCCACGATACATTTCATCAGTACCGTCTTTCCGGAACCACTTTGTCCGATAATCAGATTGGTCTTTCCGTTTTCGAAAGTATAATTGATGTCGTTCAGTACGGTACGTTCTCCGAACGACTTGTAAACTGATTCGAGTTGTATCATTCTTTTAACTGAGTAATTGAGTAAGTATTAAGTCGGAAAATAAAATCAGTACACTGCTCGATACCACCGAGTCTGTACTTGCCTTTCCTACGGCAATGGAGCCTCCCTCTACTGTATAGCCGAAGTAAGCCGATACGCTGGCAATGATAAACGCAAAGAACAGCGATTTGATAAAGCTGCACCATACATACCACTCCACGAAACTATATTGGAAACCGAATTCCAAATCGGTTGCATTCGTAATCCCTGCAATCCATGCAGTACAGAACGCTCCTATTACTCCGGCAAAAATGCTGAAAATTACCAGTATCGGAATCATAGTCATCAGACCCAGAATCTTGGGCAGGATAAGATACGAAGCCGAGTTGATACCCATGATGTCGAGTGCGTCAATCTGCTGGGTAACCCGCATGGTACCTATTTCTGAAGCTATGTTCGAGCCGACTTTTCCTGCCAGAATCAAACACATGATAGACGATGAAAATTCCAGCAGCAGGATTTCGCGGGTAGTATATCCTACTACGAAGCGAGGCATCCACGGGCTCTCGATGTTCAGCTTGATTTGAATACAGATTACGGCACCGATAAAGAAAGAAATCAGCAACACAATGCCGATGGAGTTGATTCCCAGCTGTGCCATCTCGTTGACATATTGTTTGAAATAGACCCGAAACCGTTCCGGGCGGGCGAAAACTCTGCCCATTAACATTAGATACTTTCCTAATGTAGTGATTGGTTTAACCATATTGTTACAGAATATTTTACTGCAAAAGTACGTTTTTTAGCAATATTATCCTAAAAGGCCGGATGAATTTCGGACGAATGACCACATAACCCAAGATTTTTACTACTTTTGCCGTAAATACAGAATGTTTATTTCTACAAGCAAACTTATGGCAGAACAAGCAAACGAAGTATTTCAGCTTCCTTCGGACGGACGAATGGTGCTCCGTACAGAAAATTTGGTGAAGAAGTACGGTAAGCGTACGGTGGTAAACCACGTTTCCATCAATGTGAAACAGGGAGAGATTGTAGGGCTGTTGGGACCGAACGGTGCCGGAAAGACTACTTCCTTTTATATGACCACTGGTCTGATTGTGCCGAATGAGGGACATATTTATCTCAACGACTTGGATATTACATCTTATCCGGTATACAAGCGTGCGCAGAGTGGTATCGGCTATCTGGCGCAAGAGGCGTCTGTGTTCCGTAAGATGAGTGTGGAGGATAATATTGCTTCTGTACTCGAACTGACCAATACCTCGAAAGAGTATCAGAAAGAAAAGTTGGAGAGTCTGATTGCCGAGTTCCGCTTGCAGAAGGTGCGCAAGAACCTGGGCGACCAGTTGTCCGGAGGTGAACGTCGTCGTACAGAGATTGCCCGCTGTCTGGCCATCGACCCGAAGTTCATCATGCTCGATGAACCCTTTGCCGGTGTCGACCCGATTGCCGTAGAAGACATTCAGCACATTGTCTGGAAGTTGAAAGATAAGAACATCGGTATTCTGATTACCGACCACAACGTGCAGGAAACCTTGAGTATTACCGACCGTGCCTATCTGCTGTTCGAAGGAAAGATTCTGTTCCAAGGTACCCCCGAAGAACTTGCCGAAAACCAGATTGTGCGTGAAAAGTATTTGAGTAACAGTTTCGTCTTGCGCAGAAAAGATTTCGAAGCAAGAGAAATCAGAGAATAACAGTAGAAAGAGATAAAGAGCCCTGTGTTTGTTTGGATGAAATAGACAAATATAAAAATATGCAGGTCTCTTTGTCTCTTTTTATCGCAGAAGGGGATATCAGGCTATATCGTATTGTGTATTTGCCTTTGGGATGCCTGAATTTATAGGGCTTGATGCCGGCTGTAAAGTCTTTCGCTATTTGTTTTATTCTTTATCCGGCGTCGTCGGCTCTGTATCCGACGTTGTTGTATCTGTATTCAGCGTCGTTGTTTTCATAAACACCGTCGTCGATTATGAAAGTCAAAAGATTGCGGAACTGCATCTTTTCAGTATGACATAAGCCTGATATTTTAATATCGGTTTATACTTATAAAAATGAATTCTGGGGAAGATGTCAAAGAAAAAAAGATGTATAGTCTGCTGTCTTTCTTCAGAAAATGGAAAAACAATTCCGATGACAATTCTTGAAACAGATAGTGATAAGGCAAACTTTGAATAAATGTTTTTTTTAATCAGACATTTTGGTTATTGAAAGATTAAACATTATTTTTGCAGCCTGTTTCTATAGAGAGAAATATAGTAATAATTAAATAAATAAGTCAGGAAATGAATATTTCATTGCAAAACGTAGACAAAGTAAGTGCTGTACTTACTGTTCAGATTGAAAAAGCTGATTATCAGGAAAAAGTAGAAAAAGCACTGAAAACTCTCCGTCAGAGAGTAAATATGCCGGGATTCCGTAAAGGTATGGTTCCTATGAGCTTGGTGAAAAAACAGTTCGGAACTTCTGTATTGGTAGAAGAAGTAGATAAACTGATGCAGGAAAAAGTAAACGAATACATCCGTGAAAACAAAGTGAACATGCTGGGTACTCCGCTGCCGAAAGAAAACGCAGTAGATTTTGCTACAGAAGAAAACTTTGAATTCTCTTTCGATATTGCATTGGCTCCTGAATTCAATGTAGAACTTTCTGCAAACGATACAGTAGACTACTTTGATATCACTGTAGCTGACGAAATGGTAGAACAGCAGGTGAAGATGTACGCTCAGCGTAACGCAAAATACGACAAGGTAGACGAATATCAGGATGGTGATATGCTGAAAGGTCTGTTGGCTGAATTGGATGAAAACGGCAACACAAAAGAAGGTGGCGTACAGGTAGAAGGCGCTGTGATGATGCCGAAATACATGAAGAACGACGACCAGAAGGCTATCTTCAACGGTGTGAAGACTAACACTGTATTGGTATTCAACCCCGCTACTGCATTCGATAACAACGAAGCAGAATTGGCTTCTTTGTTGAAAGTTCAGAAAGAAGACGTTGAAAACCACAAGGGTAACTTCAGCTTCCAGGTAGAAGAAATCACTCGTATGATTCCGGGTGACTTGAACCAGGAACTGTTCGACTCTGTATTGGGCGAAGGAAAGGCTCACAGCGAAGAAGAATTCCGTGCACAGGTGAAGGAAGCTATCGCAAAACAGTTTGAAGCTGACAGCGACTATAAGTTCCTGATCGATGTTCGTACTTATTTGACTAACAAAGTTGGTAAGTTGGAATTCGCTGACGAACTGATGAAGCGTATCATGTTGGAAAACAACAAGGAAAAAGGCGAAGAATTCGTAGCAGAACACTACGAAAAGAGCCTGGAAGAACTGACATGGCACTTGATTAAAGAAAAATTGGTTGCAGCAAACGAAATCAAAGTTGAACAGGCTGACATCAACGAAATGGCAAAAGAAGCTACTCGTGCTCAGTTTGCTCAGTACGGTATGATCAACGTACCTGATGAATTGCTGGACAACTACGCAAAAGAAATGTTGAAGAAACGCGAAAGCGTAGAAGCTTTGGTAAACCGTACTATCGAAGCAAAACTGGCTGAGGCTTTGAAAGCTCAGGTTACTTTGAACCGTAAAGAGGTTTCTGCTGAAGAATTCAACAAAATGTTCCAGGACTAAGAATAGGTTGATGAGTATCTTGAGTTCTTAGGTGATTGAATTTGGCAAACACGTAAGAGTGTCAGACTTGAATACTTGGAAGCTCAAGAACTTAAAAACTAAAACAAAACATACGCAGAGACACGGAGGCCCAGAGTTATTCTTCGAAGAAAAACGAACTCTGCGTCTTTGTGTCTCTGTCTTTTTTAATTAATCACACATGAAAACTATGGACGATTTCAGAAAGTATGCGACCAAGCATTTGGGTATGAGCAGCATGGTACTTGATGACGTGATCAAGTCGCAGGCTGGTTATCTGAATCCCTATATTCTTGAAGAACGCCAGTTGAATGTAACACAGCTGGACGTATTCTCCCGACTGATGATGGACCGTATCATCTTTCTTGGTACGCAGATAGACGACTATACGGCAAATACCTTGCAGGCACAGTTGCTGTATCTTGATTCTGTAGATTCAGGCAAGGATATTTCTATTTATATCAACTCTCCGGGCGGTTCTGTATATGCCGGACTGGGTATTTATGATACTATGCAGTTTATCAGCAGTGATGTGGCAACTATCTGTACCGGTATGGCTGCATCAATGGCTGCGGTGTTGCTGGTAGCTGGTAAGGAAGGCAAGCGTTCGGCGCTGACTCACTCTCGTGTGATGATTCACCAGCCGATGGGAGGCGCACAGGGACAGGCTTCGGACATCGAAATTACTGCCCGTGAAATACAGAAGTTGAAAAAAGAACTTTATACCATTATTGCAGATCATTCGCATACAGAGTTCGACAAGGTTTGGGCTGACTCTGACCGCGACTACTGGATGACTGCCGAGGAAGCGAAAGCATACGGAATGATAGACGAAGTGCTTTCACGTAAACCGGGTCTATAAGAAGTGAATAAAAGAATCGCTTAAAACAGAAATAACGTTGGAAGATAATAATAAATCATCGAAAGGAAAGAGACGTTGTAGCTTCTGCGGGCGTTCGGAAAACGAAGTTGGATTTCTGATTACCGGAGTAAACGGATGTATTTGTGACAGTTGCTCGGAACAGGCTTATGAGATTGTGAAAGAAGCAATGCATCAGAATGCATCGTCGGCTGCCGGAGACTTGAATCTGAAGGAACTTCCGAAACCTAAGGACATCAAGGAGTTTCTCGACCAGTATGTGATTGGACAGGATGACGCAAAACGCTATCTTTCGGTAGCGGTATATAATCACTACAAGCGTTTGCTCCAGCCTAAAGACCAGAATGATGTGGAGATTGAAAAGTCGAATATCATCATGGTGGGAAGTACGGGTACCGGAAAGACTTTATTGGCGCGTACCATTGCAAAACTGCTGCATGTGCCGTTTACTATTGTAGATGCTACTGTGCTGACAGAGGCTGGTTATGTGGGGGAAGACATTGAAAGTATCTTGACCCGACTGTTGCAGGCTGCCGATTATAATGTGGAAGAAGCGGAACGGGGAATTGTGTTTATCGACGAGATAGATAAAATAGCCCGCAAGGGAGACAATCCTTCCATTACTCGCGACGTGAGTGGAGAAGGTGTGCAACAGGGCTTGCTGAAGTTGCTGGAAGGCTCGATTGTAAATGTTCCTCCTCAGGGAGGCCGTAAGCATCCGGAGCAGAAATTGATTCCGGTAAATACGAAGAATATTCTCTTTATTTGTGGAGGAGCATTCGACGGTATTGAGCGTAAGATTGCGCAACGACTGAATACGAATGTGGTAGGGTATAGCGCTGCAAAGGAAACGGTAAAAGTCGACCGTAATAATCTGATGCAGTATATTGCACCGCAGGACTTGAAATCGTTCGGTCTGATTCCGGAAATTATCGGCCGTTTGCCTATCCTTACTTATCTGAATCCTTTGGACCGTACAGCTTTACGGAATATTCTGACAGAACCGAAGAACTCAATCATAAAACAGTATATCAAACTGTTCGAAATGGATGGAGTGAAACTGGAGTTCGAACCTGAAGTATTTGAATACATTGTAGACAAGGCTGTGGAATATAAATTGGGAGCACGTGGACTGCGCTCAATTGTAGAAACCATTATGATGGATACAATGTTTGAAATTCCTTCTCGGAAAGTTGATACATTCACCGTGACGCTGGAGTATGCCAAAGAACAGATGAATAAGGCCAATTTGTCTCGTTTGCAAATGAGCTGAGAAGAGAGATTTGTAGAGAAAAATATATTTTTTCAGTAAAATATTATCCCGAATATTTGTGTAATATCGAAAGTTGTTTATAACTTTGTTAAAGTAGACATGAGCTATTTGCAACTAAAATTCACAAAATATTAAGGACAATGACGGAATCTATCAATTTAACGGAGCAACTGAAGCGGTATTTCGGCTTCGATACTTTCAAAGGAAATCAGGAAGCTATCATTCGTAATTTGCTCGCCGGAAAGGATACTTTTGTTCTGATGCCTACCGGTGGCGGCAAGTCGTTGTGTTATCAATTGCCCTCTTTGTTAATGGAGGGAACGGCAATTGTTATATCTCCGCTAATTGCCCTGATGAAGAATCAGGTGGATGCCATGCGAAACTTCAGTGAAGAAGATGGTGTGGCACATTTCATTAATTCGTCGTTGACAAAATCGGCAATCGATCAGGTGAAGTCGGATATAGTAAACGGTAAGACCAAGTTGCTGTATGTGGCTCCCGAATCGTTGACGAAAGAGGAAAATGTGGATTTTCTGAAACAGGTAAAAATCTCTTTCTATGCCATTGATGAGGCACATTGTATTTCGGAATGGGGACATGACTTCCGCCCGGAATATCGGCGTATACGTCCTATCATCAATGAAATAGGTAAAGCTCCGGTGATTGCTTTGACTGCAACGGCTACCCCGAAGGTGAAGATGGATATCCAGAAAAACTTAGGGATGACGGATGCGGTAGAGTTCAGATCATCGTTTAACCGGCCGAATTTGTATTATGAGGTTCGTCCGAAAACAAACAGCGTAGATAAGGAGATTATCAAGTTCATTAAGCAAAATAGTGAGAAGTCGGGAATTATCTATTGTTTGAGTCGCAAGAAAGTAGAAGAATTGTCGGAAGTGCTGCTGGCAAATGGTATCAAGGCTCGTCCTTATCATGCCGGGATGGATGCAGCTACGCGAAATGCCAATCAGGATGCCTTTTTGAAAGAAGACATTGATGTGATTGTAGCTACCATTGCTTTTGGTATGGGTATCGATAAGCCGGATGTGCGTTTTGTGATTCATTACGATATTCCAAAGAGCCTGGAAGGGTATTATCAGGAAACCGGACGGGCTGGACGAGATGGAGGTGAAGGTATTTGCCTTGCATTCTATTCGAATAAGGATTTGCAGAAACTGGAGAAGTTTATGCAGGGAAAACCGATTTCGGAGCAGGAAATAGGGCGACAACTTTTACTGGAAACTGCAGCTTATGCAGAATCATCTGTTTGTAGAAGAAAGATATTGCTACATTATTTCGGGGAAGAATATACTGAAGATAATTGTGGAAATTGTGATAATTGTTTAAATCCGAAAAAACAAGTGGAGGCGCAAGATTCGTTGTGTGCAGTGATTGAAACAATCATTGCTGTAAAAGAAAACTTTAAGCAAGACTATATAGTGGATGTGCTGCTCGGAAAAGAAACTTCTGAGGTTCTGGCACACAAACATGAAGAGCTGGAAGTGTTTGGCTACGGTATGGGAGAGGAAGACCGATTGTGGAATGCGGTAATCCGACAGGCACTGATTGCTGGGTATTTGACAAAAGATGTAGAGAACTACGGGCTGCTGAAAGTAACTCCTGAAGGACATAAGTTCTTGAAGAAACCGAAATCGTTCAAGATTGTAGAAGATGCGGATTTCGATGAAGAGGAAGCAGAAGAAGTTCCTATGCGAAGTGGCGCTTCGTGTGCGGTAGACCCAGCATTGTTCTCAATGCTGAAGGATTTGCGTAAAAAAATGTCGAAACGTTTGGATGTTCCTCCTTATGTCATTTTCCAAGATCCGTCTTTGGAAGCAATGGCAACGATTTATCCTGTTACTTTAGAGGAGTTGCAGAATATACCGGGTGTAGGTGCTGGAAAGGCAAAGCGCTATGGACAGGAATTCTGTGAACTGATTAAGAAGCACTGTGAAGAAAATGAAATTGACCGTCCGGAAGATTTAAGAGTACGTACTGTTGCCAATAAGTCGAAATTAAAGGTTTCTATTATTCAAAGTATTGACCGGAAAGTAGCTCTCGATGATATTGCAGTGGCAAAAGGTATTGAATTCGGGGAATTGCTGGATGAGATAGAAGCAATTGTTTATTCGGGTACTAAGCTGAATATCGACTATTTCTTGAACGAAGTGATGGATGAAGATCATATGTTGGACATCTATGATTACTTCAAGGAATCAACTACTGACAAGATAGATGATGCAATGGATGAATTAGGTGCAGATTATACTGAAGAGGAAATTCGTCTGGTGCGTATCAAGTTTATCTCAGAGATGGCTAATTAATAAAATAGCTTCGAAAACGCTCTTGTTTTCGGGTGATAATATAAACTGCGTAGCAGTCTTGGGTTGTGTAGACAACAGGCAAGATTGCTACGCAGTTTTTATGTTTGGATACGTGGTGGATTAAGGAAGGCGAAGAATCTTGAAAGAAGAAAAGTTGATGTATGGAGATAAATAAAGTTTGTATTTATAAGATGTGAGATCAGAATATTAGATTGAAATTATAAATCGTTTTTTAGTATGCATAAAAGAAAAAAGGACTTATTTATCCGGTTAAATTCAAAATATATATATTTTTGTATGTCTTATTCTTTTAATAATTCTTGAAGTAAGATTGAATATGAGTGTTTCAATTAAGGATATTGCCAATGCATTGAATTTGTCGAAAGCTACTGTTTCCTGGATCTTATCAGGTCAAGGAAAAAGTAAGGGTTTTAGTGAGAACACGATTAAACGGGTGAAGGAGTATGCCGAATCAGTTAATTATCGTCCGAATCTTGTTGCACGTAGCCTGTCTTTAGGCTTTTCGAAAACACTGGGGCTTGTAATTCCTTTCTTGCGGGATTCCTATTATGCACATATGGCATATTATATAGAGAAGGAAGCTGCAAAAAAAGGTTATTCACTGATTGTATGTAGTTCGGAAGGCGATGGAAATAAAGAGTCTGAATTAATCTATACATTAATAGCCAAAAGAGTAGATGGATTGATTATTGCTCCTACTAAGACTGAAGTAAAAGGAATCAAGTATTTACAAAAGTTGGATATTCCTTTTGTATTAGTTGATCGATATTATCAGAATATGGAGACCAACTATGTAATTGTGGATAACTTTGGTAGTGCTTATGAATTGGTTGGAACTTTAGTAAATAAGGGAGCTAAAAAAATAGCGGCTTTGATAACAGATGCTCATCTCTTTGTGATGAAGCAACGTGTAGAAGGTTATAGTGCGGCATTACGTGAAGCAGGAGTGAAAGAGGACTTCGCATTAAAAGTCTTTGTAGATAGACAAAACTATAAGGTTGATATAGATGAAAAATTAGATTGTCTTTTTCGGGAAGTACCAGATGTGGATGGCTTTTTCTTTACAACGCATTATTTAGCGATGGCTGCAATTCGTTATATGGTGAAGCATGGTATTGATTATCATCGTTTTAAAATGGGAGTTTTTCATACGATGGCAGGACTTGATGTCTTGGCTCCGGAAATGTCTGCTACGGTGTTTCCTATAGAAGAGTTAGGCGCAGAGGCTGTTAATATTCTGTTGGCTAATATTGGTGAAGGAAAGGATTTCGTTTTGCAAGCTAAGGTATTGCAGAATACTTTTTTGCCTTGTATAGGAGAAATGTAATGATATTTTTTTGTAGTTATGTTTAACCGATTAAATAATGAAGCTTTTGAAATAAAAAAGAGTTCGATAATATGAATTCTAATACAAACTTTTTTGATTTGTTTGTCAATCATCGGAGTGTTGGGAAAAATGATAATTGACTCTTTGTATATAACCTTTTATTGATTTTTATATGAAAAAACAATTTGTGAGTGGACTGTTATTACTGAGTTTCTTAACCAATGGTAATGCAGCTCAGATTGATCCGGTATCACCGGTGAAGTTTAAGCAGGAAAACGAATATAAGATACTTTCTTTTGTAAAATTAGATAAACCGGCAGAAGGTAAGCTGAAAGGTTTTTTAGACGGGAAGCCGTGTGAAGTGATCTCTACGGAACGGCCGGACAGTTTTCTGGTGTGGCTGCCCATGATTGGAGACCGTGCAGTGCTGAGTATTAAGGAGGGGAAACAGAAGATACTCGAACAGACCATTGTTCCCTATATTCCGTCGGATTGGGGATACTTTAAAAACGGTACTATCCATATTATTCAATCTTCACATCAGGATATAGCATGGATGAATACACCGGATTATTGTCGGAAAGACCGTATCGACAATATTATTCTTCCGGCTTTAGAGATGATGAAGAAAAATCCTTCATTTAAGTTTGAAATGGAGCAGACATTGAATCTGATGGAATTTCTGGAAGCTCACCCGGAAAGAAAAGAAGAAGTTGCCCAATTGTACAAAGAAGGACGTTTTACATGGGGAGCTACTTACAACCAACCTTACGAAGGGCTCTCTAGTGGAGAACAGTTGGTTCGTCAGGCGTACTATGGAAGAAAATGGGTGAAAGAGAATTTCCCCGGATGTGATGACTTGGTAGCCAATAACATTGATGTGCCGGGACGTACCTGGCAGATGCCTCAGATTCTTGCTAAGAGTGGAATACCCAATCTGTTTGTCAGCCGCATGGCAGAAGGTTTGTACGACTGGTATGCTCCGGATGGTTCTAAGGTGCTCACTTTTACTCCCGGCAACTATGGTTGGGCTTCTCTGATGTGGAAATTCTTCGATCAGGATGCTCCTACTGCGTTACATAAGCTGCATCATCGCACTCAGTTGTGGGGAGACTATTTCAAAAAGCATGCCATTCCTCCTCATTATGCTATCCTGATGAGCTGTGATGCAACGAAACCAGTCGATTTCCAGCCTGTTATTGATGAATGGAATCGGATTACTGAAACCGCTGGCGTTGAATTGCCTCGTCTTAAAGCCTCTACCTCTGAAGAATATTTCGAGGCAGTCCGGGGAGAAAATACATCTTTCAGAAAGATAGAAGGCGAGCGCCCCGATTTGTGGCTTTATATTCATGGACCTGCCCATTATCGGGCTACCACTTATAAGCGGGAGGCAGCGGTACTCCTTCCGGCAGCAGAAGCGTTTACCTCTTTCTGTTTATGGAAGAAAGGGAAGTTGGATACGTATCCCCGTGGGGAATTCGATCGTGCCTGGATGGCTTCTATCTATCCGGATCATGGTTTGGGAGGCAAGAATGGAGAAATCACAGATGCGATTTTTGAGGATAGTCTGAAGGTGGGACGCGATTTGGGCCAGTCTATGTTGAATGATGCTTTGGAGCAGATTGTTTCGGAAGTCAATACCCGTAAAGGGAATTATGTGGTATTTAATGATCTTTCCTGGAATCGGAGCAAGTGGGTAGAGGTGCCTGTTTCTTCGGCTCGTGCCTTTGTAAAGGACGAGCAGGGAAATAAGGTTGCTTCTCAGGTTCTTTCGGACGGAAAGGGTGGATATCGTCTGATTTTCATGGCAGAAAATGTTCCTTCTATGGGGTATCGTACTTACACCGTGAAAGAAGGAAAGAATATCAAAATGGAAAATCAAGGAGTAAGTTATAATTCGAACACATTGGAAAACCGGTATTACAAGGCCGTTTTGGGTAATGGAGGAATTCTTTCTTTATACGATAAAGAGTTGGGAAAGGAAGTGATGCATACTTCGAAATTTGCTTGTGGTGATGTGATTGAGTTAGGATATACAGGAAATGGAGCGGGAGAATTTACCCGTATCACCGATGTGACTCCTGGAGATATTACTCCACTCAGTTCGATGCCGGCCCGATGGAAGGTCAGCGATTCGGGGGAACTGTTTACCCGCTTTGTGAATGAACAGCCTACCAAACATGCAGTAATAGTACAGACTATTACTTTCCACCATACCGAGAAGAAAATAGACTTTGATGTTACCTTGAAAGATTTTGATGGAGAGCACAACCGTCAGTACCGTATTGCATTCCCTGTAAATGTCATGAGTGGGGCCGATGTGCATTATGAGGTCCCGATGGGAGTGGCGCAAGTCGGCAAAGATGAGTTGAACATTCAGCCCGGTGGATGGGCCTGGGGAGGAACTTATGTACATCATCCTAAAGACAGTCATCCGCGTGAAATCCAGAATTTTATTTCTGCCAGTGGCAGTGGATTGGGAGTGACAATGTCATCTTGCGTAGCTGTAGCCGATTGGGTGGATCCTTCTCGTGAGATTGCATCGTATCCTGTATTGCAGGGAGTACTTCTTTCTTCTCATAAGAGCTGTCATGGTGAAGGCAACTGGTATCACCAGAAAGGAACGCATCACTTCCATTTCTCTCTGACTTCTCACCAGGAAGGATGGAAGAATGGTTATCAGTTTGGGGTAGAGGCAAATCATCCTCTGTTCAGTTGCCGGAAAGAGAATGGTACCGGCAGCCTACCTGCTGCCCAAAGTTTCTTGCAAGTATCCGATCCGTTTGTAGGGGTATCTGTGATTAAAAAGACAGATTATGGAAACAATCTGATTATTCGTCTGGTAGAGATGGAAGGCAAAGACAAAGAAGTAGAAGTGACGCTTCCTCAAGAAATAAAAGAAGTAGTACGTACCAATTTGATTGAAGAAGAGGAAGAACGGTTGAACTTGTCTGGAAAGACTTTACGGTTTAAGATGGGACATCATGCTATCGAAACGTTTAAGTTGGTCTTGAAATAATACCGCTTTTTAAGACTATATGAAGACGGGTTAAAGTGAAACGGTAGAAGAATCATTATATGCTGATGAACTTTACTCGTTATGTTTGACGACGCTGAATGTATATCCAACGTCGTCGAATGAACGTTCAGCGACGTTGGATGCATAATCGTCGACGCCGGTTGAACTCTTGTTCAAATAAGATAGAATGATAGAACTAAGCATAAGAATAGAATAATAGAATCATACTTTTAGCACTATGAAAAAACTGTATTTAGCTGTATTGGGGCTATGCTCGCTGACTGCTGCACATGCACAGTTCGAGGATAAGTTGTATACTTGCGATAAGGAAACATATTCGCTGTTGAAAAATCTGTCCGAGTCACAACTTGGAAAGGGGAGTATTTATCTGTTTACGACCACACATCAGGATTTGGCCTGGTTGGATCATATTGATGCGTGTATTGCAGACCGTGATACATTGTGGCTGACTCCTTTCTTGGAACGTCTGCAGGAAGATCCTACCTTTAAGATGGATATCGAGCAAACTTCTATTGTGATGGAGTATTTGCACCGGCATCCCGAATCGAAGCCTCTGTTCGATAAATATATAAAGGAAGGACGTATCTGTATTGGCGGTACTTTTATTCAGCCTTACGAAGAAATGTATGCCGGAGAGTCGTTGGCACGACAATTTTATTTGGGAGCACGTTGGTTGAAAAAAAACTTCGACGGATATCAGACTTTGTCGTACTTCAATGTGGATGTGCCGGGACGTACGCTGCAAATGCCGCAGATTATGAAAAAAGCAGGAGTCGATAATCTCGTCATCAGTCGTCATGAAAGAGGGTTGTTTTACTGGAAGGCTCCCGATGGGTCGAAAGTCCGGACTTATACCCCGGGCCATTATATTTATTTCTATAACGTAATGGCCAAGGAAGATACAGCTGCAGTAAAAGAACTTGGAAAAGAGGCTGTACTGTGGTATACTAAATACAATGATGTGAAGAAAGCACATACCGTGATGCCGGCCATGCTGAATTACGAATTGAAGTGGGATCAGAAGCCTGTAAAAAATACACCGGTGTTTATTGATAAGTGGAATCAGGTAGAATATATCCGCCAGTATGGAGAGAAAAAGTGGGAAAAAGTAAACCTTCCGAAATTTGAATATGCTACTGCTGATAACTTTTTCAATGCTTTAGACTTGTCTACACAGAACCTGCCGGAAATTTACGGTGAGCGTCCTAATGTATGGCTCTATATCCACGGCCCTTCGCACGAACAGGCTATTACCAAGAGCAGAGAAGCAGACCGGATGTTACCGGCTGCAGAGGCTTTGTCGGCTTCGCGGGCATTGGTAGAAGGTACATTTAATGCTTATCCGGTAGAGCGGCTTAATGAGGCATGGAAAGCTAAAATTTACCCCGACCATGGTTGGGGAGGTAATGGTGGAGTAATGACCGACAATGAATTTCGCCGTAAGTTTGAATTTGCATATGCAGAAGCCAAGGATATGATTTCCGATCAGACCAGTTTCCTTGCTGCATCTGTAAAAACACAGCAGGAAAAAGGACGTCCGGTGGTGTTGTTCAATACCCTGTCGTTTGCCCGTAATGTACCGGCTGAGGTGCCTGTACGTTTTGAAGAAGGATATGCCCGTGGACTTGTCTTGACTTCTTCCGATGGGGGAAAGATACCGGTTCAATTGTCAGAAGTTACGCATTATGCCGATGGCAGTATCGAATCGGCTGTATTGCATTTTGTGGCGGAAACACCTTCTATGGGGTTGAATACTTATTATGTTAATCCTTCGGATGAGGCTGTGCAGGTATCGCATCAGGCAGAAGATAATCAGTTGGAAAACCGTTTCTATAAGATTGAATTAGTGAAGGGAGGTATTCGTCAGATTTGGGATAAGGAGTTGAACCAACCGTTGCTTCAAACCGATAAGTTTATGGGAGGAGAGATTATAACCATGCGCTCTTTTGGCAATGGAGCCGGTGAGTTTGATGCAGTGCAGCAGCCGGATATGGAAGGCTTTGACAAGACCACTCTTCATGCGGCCGACTGGGAGATGGTAGAGAACGGTCCTGTTTATACTTCTTATAAAATGCGTACTCCAATTCGTCATGCAGTAGTAGAACAGGTAATACGGGTATATCATGATGTGAAGCGGATTGACTTCGATGTTGATTTGTTGAACTGGGAAGGAGTGATGTACCGTGAGTTCCGTATGATGATGCCACTGGCCTTGAACCAGGCTGAAGTGTCGTACGAAGTACCTTATGGTGCACTTACAGTAGGTAAGGATGAAATGCCGGGAGCAGCAGGCGAACGTTATTATGTAGAGAACAGTAAACAGCACCCACGAGGCATCGGCAATTGGATTAGTGCTTCTTCTGGAAAAGTTGCGGTCACCTTGTCGTCTTCTGTGGCAGTAGCCGATTATATTGATCCAACCGAAAATCCGGTCGGTTATACCATCTTGCAACCGATACTGATGGCTTCCCGCCAGAGTTGCCACTATCAGGGTAATTCTTATTTCCAGCCGGGAGACCATTCTTTCCGTTTTTCATTGACTTCTCACGAGAGTGGAAACATTGCACGCGAGGAACAAGGTGTATCGGCCAATGCGCCTTTGGTGGCTGTATATCAGCCTGTACAACAGAAAAATGCCGCGCTGGCAGAACAGACTTCATTCTTGACTACGAATAATTCTCTTGTAAAGGTAACTGCATTCAAAAAATGTGAAGACGATAATTCTTTTATTGTTCGTCTGTACAACACTTCTGCAGAAGAACAAAAGGTGAAACTCGAATGCATGGGACAGGCTTTCGATTTGATTAAGACTAATCTGATTGAAGAGGAAATCCAGCCGGAAAATGAAATTGTACTGGGTAAATATGCGATTGAAACTTATAAACTGAAAATGAAAAAATGAAAAAGATGAAAATACAGCCGAAGAAAGTTTTAGCCTTGTTGGGGATGGCTTGTTTGTTGGCTTCGTGTCAAGGGCAGAAGCAACTGACAGAAACTCCAGCCGAATCGTTGACGCAATATGTTAATCCGCTGATTGGTACAGCGCATTGCCGGTGGTTTCATTTTGCTCCAGGTGCACTGCCTTTTGGTTTGGCCAAGCCGGCATCAGCAACCAATGCAAGTGTAGGTAATAAAGGAGGTTGGGAGGCAACTGGCTATGATTACAGAGACACTTCGATAGAGGGCTTTCCCTGTTTGCATGAATTTCAGGTTGGAGGTATCGTGCTGATGCCTACCACAGGGAATCTGGTAACTGTGCCGGGGCCTGTCAACTCTAAAGGAGAAGGGTATCGGTCTTCTTTCGATCATACTGATGAAATCGCACGTCCGGGTTATTACTCTGTCTTGCTGAAGGATTATAATATAAAAACAGAACTGACTGCTACCCAGCGTGTGGCTTATATGCGATTTACTTTCCCGGAAGGAAAACAAAGTAATGTTTTGTTTGATATAGGTAATCGTCAGGGAGAAAGCGGACCGGTATTGGATGCCGAAGTGAATGTCGTAGAGAATGGATTGGTTGAAGGATGGGTAGAGACTTTGCCCTTATATTGCGACAAATATCAAAAGGGAGCCAGTGTCAAAATGTATTTCTCTGCTGAAATGGACAAGAAGCCTGTGGCTTCGGGAACCTTCCTGAAAGAGAAGATTTTTAAAAATCAGAAAAGCATAAAAGGAGTGGGAGCCGGGGCTTATCTGACATATGAAACCGGACAGGGAGAAGAGGTGACTGCCAAAGTGGGCCTTTCGTATACTTCTGTGGAGAATGCAAGAATGAACAGAGAGGTGGAAACCGAACGGGGAAAATTATCTTTCGATGATGTGAAAGAGTTGTCTAATCGGACTTGGGAGGACTATTTAGGACGTATTCGTGTAGAAACAAACTCAAAAGAAGATAAAGTGAAATTTTACACAGGCTTGTATCATGCAATTTTGGGACGAGGATTGGCCAGTGATGTAAATGGAGCTTATCCGAAGAATGACGGTACGATAGGACAACTTCCGATGAAAGATGGGAAACCTGCGTTCTCGTTCTACAATACCGATGGTATATGGGGCGGCCAGTGGGGACTGGTACAGGTATGGGCTTTGGCTTATCCTGACTATCTTTCGGATTATGTGAGTACGCATGTGCAGGTGTATAAGGATGCAGGCTGGATGGGCGATGGTATTGCCAATAGCCGTTATGTATCGGGAGTGGGAACCAATCAGTTGGGTAATGTGATTGCGGCTGCTTATTTGTGCGGTATTCGTGATTTTGATGTAGAGGCAGCTTATCAGGCAGCGCGAAAGAATGAACTGGATGGAACAAATCGTCCGATGGGAGCCGGAAAACTGGATACCGATAAATTCTTGAAATACGGATATGTGCCTCATTTGGATAAAGGTCCATGGCCCGATGAATCGTGGATGTTCTCTGCTTCTCATACATTGGAATATTCGTTTGGTGCCTATGCTGTGGCACAAATGGCTAAGGATATGGGCAAGCAGGAAGATTATGAACGTTTGATGGAATTGTCCAAAGGTTGGGAGAAAATATATGATTCGGAATTGAATCTGATCCGTCCGCGTTGGGAAAATGGAGAGTTTATCGGTGATTTCGACCCGATGCAGGTCTGGAGAGGATTTCAGGAGGGAAATGCATATCAGTATACATTCTATGTACCTCACAATCCAAAAGGTTTGATTGCCAAGATGGGTGCAGAGGAGTTTACAGCCCGTTTGGACAGTATTTTTACATGGTCTCAGGATAAACTGTTCAGTGGAGGTACGACTGTTGATGCTTTCTCTGGTTTGCAGACGTATTACAATCAGGGAAATGAGCCTTGTTTGCATATCTCATGGCTGTTCAATGAGGCTGGACGTCCGTCTTTGACTCAGAAGTGGGTACGTGCTATCTTGGATGAATTTTATGGAACCGACGGTATTCATGGTTATGGATATGGACAGGATGAAGACCAAGGACAGTTGGGAGCCTGGTATGTAATTTCTTCGCTGGGAATCTTTGATGTGGCCGGTCTGGGTAATATCAATCCTCAGTTTGCTCTGGGTAGCCCGAAGTTCGATAAGGTTACTATTCAACTTGATTCTACTTATTATAAAGGAAAAGAGTTTGTCATTGAAACGGTGAATAACAGCCAGACTAACAAATATGCTCAAAAGTATATGTGGAATGGTGAACCGCTTTCTTCTTTATACATACCTTTCCGTAAAGTAACCGAAGGAGGTACTTTAAGGGTAGAGATGGGTAGTGAGCCAAAAGACCAGTATCAAGACTGAAAAGATTAGGACAATTCTGATGGGATGTTCTATTTGAGTATTTGTTTAATGAAGTAAAATAGATTATATCCTTTCATAGTACGATAATTGGTTGTCCTTTAAAGAAGACTGCCGTGTGGAAATATTATATATCCACACAGCAGTCTTTATTTTTACAAATAGATATGGAAAGAATATTTTCGGGAATCTGTTAGCAGTTGTGCAGCATGGATAAAACGTGTTTTTGCTCCTCGTACGCTGTCACAAGATATTTTGTTGTTTAATAAAGAAATAGTATTGCTTGGATATAGAAATGTCAGTCATTATTCTATAATTTACGATGCAAACCTGTAGTTTAAATAACATAAAAAAGTTTTTCTGCATTTTTATAAATCGGAGAAAATATGTATATTTGCACGCAATAAAATCTAAAGCATAAAGCCCTATGTCATTTATTGCAGATAAAGTTGTAATGGATGGATTGACTTACGATGACGTATTGTTAATCCCTGCCTATTCTGAAGTATTACCTAAAGCTGTCGAACTCTCGACAAAGTTTTCACGCAACATTGATTTGAAAATTCCGTTTGTAACCGCTGCCATGGATACTGTTACCGAGGCACAGATGGCTATTGCCATTGCTCGTGAAGGAGGTATCGGTGTAATCCACAAGAACATGTCTATAGAAGAACAGGCTCGTCAGGTAGCAATTGTAAAACGTGCCGAAAACGGTATGATTTACGATCCGGTTACCATAAAGAGAGGTTCTACTGTAAAGGACGCATTGGATATCATGGCTGAATATAAGATTGGAGGTATTCCGGTAGTAGATGATGAAAACTATTTGGTTGGTATCGTAACTAATCGTGACCTTCGTTTTGAGCAGGATATGACAAAGCGTATCGATGAGGTAATGACAAAAGAAAACATTGTAACTACCGATCAGGCTACCGATATGGAGACTGCCTCAAAGATTCTGCAGGAAAATAAGATTGAAAAACTGCCGGTTGTAGATAAAGACGGTAAATTGGTAGGTTTGATTACTTATAAAGATATTACAAAGGCAAAAGATAAACCGATGGCCTGCAAGGACGATAAAGGACGTTTGCGTGTAGCTGCCGGTGTAGGTGTAACTGCCGATACATTGCAACGTATGGAAGCTTTGGTAAATGCCGGAGCAGATGCTATTGTAATTGATACAGCACATGGTCATTCTTTGTCTGTAATTGAAAAATTGAAAGAAGCAAAGAAACGTTTCCCGGATATTGATATTGTAGTAGGTAACATTGCTACTGGAGAAGCTGCTAAAGCTTTGGTTGAGGCTGGTGCAGATGCAGTGAAAGTGGGTATCGGCCCGGGATCTATCTGTACAACTCGTGTGGTAGCAGGTGTAGGGGTTCCTCAGTTGACTGCTGTATACGATGTTGCTAAGGCATTGGAAGGTACAGGTGTTCCTTTGATTGCTGATGGTGGATTGCGTTATTCTGGTGATGTGGTGAAAGCATTGGCTGCCGGAGGTTACTCTGTTATGATTGGTTCACTGGTAGCTGGAACAGAAGAATCACCGGGTGATACAATTATCTTCAACGGACGTAAGTTTAAGTCTTATCGTGGTATGGGATCGCTGGAAGCAATGGAAAATGGTTCAAAAGACCGTTACTTCCAGGGTGGTACTACTGATGTGAAGAAATTGGTTCCGGAAGGTATTGCTGCTCGTGTTCCTTATAAGGGAAGTTTGTACGAAGTAATCTACCAGTTGGTGGGTGGTTTGCGTGCCGGTATGGGATATTGTGGTGCTCATAATATTACAGAACTTCATAATGCGAAGTTTACTCGTATTACTAATGCAGGTGTATTGGAAAGCCATCCTCACGATGTAGCTATTACTAGCGAGGCTCCTAACTATAGCCGTCCGCAATAAGGATAGAATTATATTATAGTTTTATATATTTGTCATCCTGAATAAAGCGTGACCTTTATTGTTTGAATAAAGGCTTCCGTTTTGTTCAGGATGGCTTGTTCATAGAGGAATATTAGACTGATTATGTGGAAACGGACTTTATCATGTGGAATATTGTTATTGTTCATGGCGTGTTTGGCTTATGGAGAAAACAATGAGGTCTTGTTACGTGTCAACGGAGAAAATGTGACAACGAATGAGTTTGGCCGTTACTTGAAAAAATATGCGGCTTATCATCATCGTGTGAAACCACAGGATTATCTGAGTGATTTTGTCCTTTTCAAATTGAAAGTAACAGATGCATTAATGCATCGATGGGATACATTGCCTGACTTTAAACGCCAGTATATGGCTCTTCGGGAGGACTTGTTGAAACAGAATAGCAAGTATCAGAAGAGTGTGGAACAGGAAGAAAAAATAGGTTTTTCGTGTCTGACTTTACCACTGCCACAACGGGGTAGTAAACAGGAAGAGGCTAAAGCTTGTGCATGTATGGATTCTGTATATGCTTTTTTACGTCAGGGAGGTTCTTTCGATGATATTGCCACTCGATGGTCGGAGCGGATAGATTACCGGAAAGAGATCTGGGAGTCTGAGGTCTGTTTGCTGAATGAGTTTAAAGAGCAGTTGTCTGTACTTCAGGTAGGAAATTTTTCTTCTCCTTTTTTCTCTCCGATGGGGCTTCATATTATTCGCTTCTTGGGACGTAAGGAAGGAAATGTTGTTACTCCGGTAAAATATCCTCAGACAGAAGAGGAAGAAACTCTATATTGGAAAGAAATATACGATGGTTTATTGGCTTCGTATTGGGACAGGCGAGTAAAGGTTTTGCCCGATGATCTTCCTCAGCAGGAATTGGAGGATTACTTTTACCGGAACCGCAAAAAGTATGAATGGGAATTTCCTCATTTTAAGGGAGCTGTTGTACATTGTTCCAATAAAAAGGTTGCTTCGAAGATAAAGAAGCGTTTAAAGAAACTTCCTATGGAGCAATGGGCGGATGAACTGTCACGTTGGGGAAAGTCTGACTCTATTTTCCGCTCGGAGATAGAAGTGGGATTATTTCAGATAGGAACGAATGCATATGTCGATAAACTCTCTTTTAAGTGTGGAGAGTATCCTGTACATCCTCGTTATGCTTATTCATTTGTTATGGGAAAACGATTGAAGAAGGGGCCGGACAGTTATCGGGATGTATACGATGAGGTTGTTAAAGATTTTCGGAAAGAAAAAGAAACAGTCTTTTTGGAAAATCTGATGCAGCGTTTTCATGTAGAAATAAAGCAAGACGTTTTAAAAACAGTTAATTGTGACAGAAATAATGAAGAATAATGTATCTTCGTTCACTAATTTATAGGTAATTGAAATAAATGACAAAATTAAGTATAGTCGTAGCTGGATTAATCACATTGGCAGGGTGTAGCCAGGCGGTAGACCACAATGGAAAAACTCCATTGGTGGGTATCGGGAAGGACTTCCTTTATAAGGAGGACTTGGAGGCAGTAATACCTGTGGGGTTAAGAGGGGAAGACAGTACTTCTTTTGCTAAGAAATATATACATAATTGGGTAGAAGAAACTCTTCTTTTCCAAAAAGCAGAAGGGAATATACCTAATAGCCGGAAAATTGATGAACAGGTTGCTTCCTATCGGAAAGCTTTGATTATGCATACTTACCAGGAGGAATTGGTGAATCAGCAGCTTGGTACAGAAATTACAGAAGAGGAAATCGAAAAGTATTACCAGCAGAATGTGGGTATGTTTCGTGCAGATCAGCCTTATGTTCAGGGCCTATTCTTGAAAGTCCCGGTTAATACCCCTCAGTTAAATAGGGTACGTTTATGGTATAAAAGTAGTTCGGCAGATGCGATAGATAAACTGGAAAAATTCAGTATTGGGCATGCTGTTAGTTATGATTACTTTTATGATGCCTGGAAACCTGTAGCTGAACTGTCTGTAAAATTGCCTTTGAAGCAGTTGGATACAGACTTGGAGTATTTGGATCGTAACCGAAACATAGAATTGAAAGATTCTGCTTTTTGTTATTTCTTGCATGTGGAAAAATTCTTACCGCAAGGTCAGCAATTGCCGTTGGAGTATGCCAAAGGTGAAATAAAAGAGATATTAATTAATTTGAAGCGAGTTGCCTTTATTAATCGGATGAAAAACGATTTGTATCAGGACGCTTTGGAAAATAACGATGTAATTTATTATTAGAATCCAAAATGAATAAATGTAAGTTTGTCAGAACCTGTGTGTGTCTGCTCCTGTTGTGTGTAGGTGTTTCTGCTTACGGACAGGATAATGTGATAGACGAAGTAGTGTGGGTGGTAGGAGATGAGGCTATCCTGAAATCGGATGTAGAAAACGAACGTTTGAATGCCCAATATGAAAATCGTCGTTTCGAAGGAGATCCTTATTGTGTGATACCTGAAGAGTTGGCTGTGCAGAAATTGTTTTTGCACCAGGCTGAAATTGACAGTGTGGTCGTTTCAGATCAGGAAGTCCTTCAGCAGGTGGAAGCACGTACAGCGTGGCTGATTGATCAGATTGGATCGAAAGAAAAAATGGAGGAGTACTATAACAAGACTTCTACCCAGATTCGTGAAATGCTTCGTGAGAATATCCGCGATGGGCTTACCGTGCAGCAAATGCAGCAGAAGATTGTTGGTGATATTAAACTGACTCCGGCTGAAGTGAGAAACTATTTTAGTAAGTTGCCGCAAGATAGTATCCCTTTTGTCCCCACTCAGGTAGAAGTGCAGATCATCACGCAGGAGCCTAAAATACCGGAAGAAGAAATAGAACGAGTGAAAGCCCAGTTGCGTGAATTTACTGAACGTATAAATAAAGGAGAAACAACTTTCTCTACTTTGGCACGTTTCTATTCAGAAGATCCGGGCTCGGCACGTCGTGGAGGTGAATTTGGATTTACCGGACGTGGAGAGTTGGATCCTGCATTTGCGAATGTGATTTTTAATATGACAGATAATAAGAAGATTTCGAAGGTGTTCGAATCTGAATATGGCTACCACATTGCTCAGTTGATAGAGAAGCGTGGTGACCGTGTAAGTTTCCGTCATATTCTGATAAAACCAAAAGTAGACGAGAAAGATATTAATGCTGCTTTGAGCCGTTTGGATTCGATTGCAGATGATATTCGTAAAGAGAAGTTCTCTTTTGATGATGCTGCTACTTGGATTTCTCAAGATAAAGATACAAGAAACAACCATGGTTTGTTGGCAAATCCTCAGACCAGTACATCTCGTTTTGAAATGCAGCAATTGGCAGGCTTGGTTTCACAAGATTTGGCAAAGGTAGTAGAAGGTATGCAGATTGGTGAAATCTCAAAACCTTTTACTATGATTAATGCAAAAAACGGAAAGCAGGTCTGTGCTATTGTGAAACTGAAGAATCGTATTGATGGTCATAAAGCGACTATTACAGAAGACTATCAGCGTCTGAAGAGCATTGTGACTGCAAAAAGAAGCGAAGAAAAACTCCAAAAGTGGATTGTAGATAAACAGAAGAGTACATATGTACGCATTAATCCTAATTGGAGAAATTGTGATTTTAAATATCCGGGATGGATTAAGAAGTGATAAATCAGCATGTTTATAATACCATATGCTTGAAAAGAAAAATAGAAAATATATTTGGAGCGGGCATAGGGTACTTTTATTAAGTATCCTGTGCCTGTTCGGCTTTTGTCTTTTGGCACAGCAACCGGTGCAGCAAAAAGAAGAACCTCAAGTCGCGACTCAGAAAAAGAAACAGCCTAAGAGTAAGGTTTATTTGATACATTCGGATTTGTTGCGTAAGGATGCCCGACATCCGGATGCACAGGTTGTGGTGGGAAATGTAGTTTTCCGCCACGATAGTGTGTATATGTATTGCGACAGTGCTTATTATTATGATAAAATAAGTTCATTTGAAGCTTTCAGCAATGTGCGTATGGAACAGGGAGATACTTTGTTCCTTTACGGAGATCATCTGTATTATGATGGAAACTCTCAGATTGCAGAGATGCGTATGAATGTGCGTATGGAGAACCGTACCACAACGTTGCTTACAGATAGCTTGAATTATGACAGGGTATTTAATTTAGGCTATTATTTCAATGGAGGTACATTGATGGATGAGCAGAATGTACTGACTTCTGACTGGGGACAATATAACCCTTCGACAAAACAGTCGGTGTTTAATTATGATGTGGAATTGGTAAATGCACAGTTTACCTTGACTTCGGATACATTGCAATATAATACAGCTACCAAAGTGGCCAATATTGTAGGACCTTCGGATATTTGGAGTGATAATAATCATATTTATTCGGAAAAAGGAACTTATAATACTTTTACAGGAAAAGCGTTATTGCTCGATCGTTCTATTTTGATGAATGATGGAAAACAGTTGACAGGAGATACCTTATATTATGACCGTAATAACGGATTGGGAGAGGCTTTCTGGAACATGGAGTTGAAGGATACAATCAATAAAAACATGATGACGGGTGACTATGGTTATTACAATGAGAAGACCAAATATGCTTTTGCTACGAAACGTGCTGTAGCAATTGATTATTCACAGCGTGATAGCTTATTCTTGCATGCTGATACTTTATTGATGGAAACTTTTGCACTCGATACAGATTCGATGTATCGGGAAATGAGAGCTTTTCATAAAGTCCGTTTTTATCGTGTTGATTTGCAAGGCGTAGCCGATTCTTTGGTCTTTTCTTCGAAAGACAGCTGTTTGACTATGTATAAGGACCCAATCCTTTGGAATAATAATCAGCAGTTGTTGGGGGAAAAGGTGTTGATGTATATGAACGATAGTACAATAGACTGGGCTCATATCGTCAATCAGGCACTTTCGGTAGAAGCACTTGATTCTGCCCGTTACAATCAAGTGACTGGAAAAGAAATGAAGGCATATTTCAAGAATCGTCAGATGTACAAAACAGAAGTGATTGGCTCTGTGCGTGTTGTTTATTATCCGATGGATTCAGACAGTACATTGATTGGAATGAATGTATCAGAGACTAGTAAACTGGATATATATTTGGTAAATCAGCAGTTGGATAAAATGGTGATGAGTCCGAAATCAAATGGTACGCTTTATCCGATGAATCAGATACCTCCAGGTGCGGACCGTTTGGAGAATTTCGTATGGTTTGATTATATTCGTCCGTTGAATAAGGAGGATATATTCAACTGGAGGGCTAAAAAAGTTAGCGATCAGTTGAAGAAGAATACGAGAGAACCGGTTGAATTACCAAATCAGCATTTGTTTGACTCCAAAAAGAAACAGTAGCTATGGGAATGTTTACGATGAGAAAACCACGTGCATATCATCATGAATATATATACGTGGATGAGCGAAAAGAAAAATTGCAGAAAATAGAAGAGAATGCCAAGCGCGATTTAGGTATGGTGCCTCCGAAAGAATTTTCTCCAGAAGACATCCGGGGTAAGTTTATAGAAGGTACTACGTATCTGAAACGCCGTAAGGAAAGTGGACGAAAACCGCTGACTTATGGAGCTTTGTTCATCGCTATTGCGGTGTTATTGTATATTTTGCATTATTTGGTGACGGGAGAATTTTCTTTCTAAAAAGATTGTTATGAGCGATGTGATTCGTTTACTGCCCGACTCCGTAGCTAATCAGATTGCGGCGGGCGAGGTGATACAGCGTCCGGCTTCTGTTGTAAAGGAGTTAGTCGAAAATGCGATAGATGCCGGTGCACACCACATTGATGTGTTAGTGACAGATGCCGGCAAGACATGCATTCAGGTGATAGACGATGGAAAAGGTATGTCTGAAACAGATGCCCGACTGGCATTTGAACGTCATGCTACATCCAAGATTCGGGAGGCTGCCGATTTGTTTTCTTTGCGCACTATGGGTTTCCGAGGTGAAGCCTTGGCTTCAATTGCAGCTGTTGCACAAGTTGAATTACGTACTTGTCAAGAGGGAGAACAATTGGGGACTTCTATCATTATTTCCGGTTCTAAAGTAGAGAGTCAGGAAGCTGTGGCATGTGCTAAAGGTAGTAATTTCAGTGTGAAGAATCTCTTTTTCAATATACCTGCACGCCGTAAATTCCTGAAGTCGAATCAAACAGAGCTTAGTAATATTCTTACCGAGTTCGAACGTATTGCATTGGTAAATCCTGAAGTTTCGTTTACTTTACACCATAATGATACGGAAATGCTGAATCTTCCGGCTATTCAACTCCGTCAGCGTATAATGGGTGTTTTTGGGAAAAAGTTGAATCAAGATTTACTCTCTCTTGATATCAATACAACGATGGTGAAGATACATGGTTTTGTTGGAAAACCCGAAACAGCACGTAAGAAAGGGGCACGTCAGTTCTTTTTTGTAAACGGTCGTTACATGCGTCACCCTTATTTCCACAAAGCAGTAGCCGAGGCATATGAAAACCTTATACCTACAGGAGAGCAAATTTCTTATTTTATTTACTTCGAGGTAGATCCGGCTAATATTGATGTAAATATTCATCCTACAAAGACTGAAATTAAGTTCGAGAATGAACAAGCGATTTGGCAGATACTTTCGGCTGCAGTGAAAGAAACATTAGGACGTTTTAATGCAGTTCCCTCGATTGATTTCGATACGGAAGGAAAACCAGATATTCCAGCGTTCGATTCATTGCCGTATAGTGGGGTAGAGCCTCCGAGAACATCGTATGACCCTTCATACAATCCCTTTAATACTCCTTCACCGGTATCTCCTTCATCCTATTCTTCGGCTTCGTATACTCCTAAGCAGCAGGGAGGGTGGGAGCCGTTCTATCAGGGACTTGATAAAAAGAGTTCGGGTTCAGCTGACTGGCAATATTCTGCTTTCCCAGAAGAAGAAATGCCGGCAGTACCAGTCGAAGAACCTCAGGCTCCATCTTTGTATGATGAACAGCCAGAAGAAGCCATTACAGAAAAAGCAGCTCAACATTATCAGTATAAAGGCAGTTATATTTTGACCTCTGTAAAATCGGGGCTGATGATTATTGATCAGCATCGGGCTCATGTACGTATTTTATACGATCAATATATGGAGCAGATGGAGAAATGTCAACATGCTTCACAGCGAATGTTATTTCCCGATATGGTTCATTTTTCACCGGCAGAAGTACCGGTGCTCGAAGAAATAATGGACGATCTTCATGCTTTAGGATTCGATTTGAGTAGCTTGGGCGGTGGTTCGTATGCGATTAATGGAGTTCCTGCAGGAATTGAAGGGTTAAATCCGGAAACACTTGTTACCAATATGGTGCAGACTGCTATAGAGAAAGGCTGTAAAGTAAAAGAAGAAGTGCAGAGTATGCTGGCTTTATCGTTGGCCAAGGCTGCAGCTATTGTGGCAGGTCAGGTACTTACGAATGAAGAAATGAATAGTTTGGTGGACGGATTATTTGCTGTATCCACTCCAAACTATACCCCGGACGGCAAGACTGTTCTGTCAGTACTGAAGGAAGACGATTTGGAGAAACTTTTCAAATAGGCCTATATTCGTACGGAAAAGTAAGAGAAAAACAGTAGAATAATATCAGATAAGTGAAAGGTTCCGCAGTCTTTGAAGCGAAGACTTGCGGAACCTTTTTTATTGAATAAAAATAAATAAACACCTTGTAAACAGTAAGAATATAACCTCTCTATAGTGTGTGCAGACAAAAATAAATGTTACTTTTTCAATTAGTTACAGATTAATTTGTACCTTTGCACTGAATTTATAATAAAAAAGGTATGAGTTATAATTTACTGAAAGGAAAAAGAGGTATTATTTTCGGTGCTCTGAATGAACAGTCTATCGCATGGAAAGTTGCAGAAAAGGCTGTAGAAGAAGGAGCGATAATCACTTTATCCAATACTCCGGTAGCTGTACGTATGGGAGAAGTTTCAGCTTTAGCTGAAAAATTGAACTGTGAAATAATCCCGGCAGATGCTACAAGCGTAGAAGATTTGGAAAATGTATTCAAACGTTCTATGGAAGTATTGGGCGGTAAGATCGACTTTGTATTGCATTCTATCGGTATGTCACCAAACGTACGTAAGAAACGTACTTATGATGACTTGGATTATGATATGTTGAATAAAACATTGGATATTTCAGCTGTTTCTTTCCATAAAATGATTCAGTCTGCCAAGAAGTTGGATGCTATCAATGAATACGGTTCAATTTTGGCTTTGAGCTATGTAGCAGCACAGCGTACATTCTATGGTTACAATGACATGGCGGATGCTAAAGCATTGTTGGAATCTATTGCACGTAGCTTTGGTTATATTTATGGACGTGAACACAATGTTCGTATCAACACTATTTCTCAGTCGCCTACAATGACAACTGCCGGTTCTGGTGTGAAAGGTATGGATAAACTTTTCGATTTTGCTAACCGTATGTCTCCTCTGGGAAATGCTTCTGCAGACGAATGTGCTGACTATTGTATCGTAATGTTCTCAGACTTGACTCGTAAAGTAACTATGCAGAACTTATTCCACGATGGAGGTTTCTCAAGCGTCGGTATGAGTTTGCGTGCAATGGCTACATATGAAAAAGGTCTTGACGAATACAAAGACGAAAACGGTCATATTATTTACGGATAATCCCATCCCCTTTTGCGGATGATAAGAATAGTATCCATATTATTGTTAAGTATAATCGCCTTTTCTGCTTGTCAGTCCGACAAGCAGAAGGGCGATACTTTGTTTGATAAGGATATTAAAGTAGTCCGTTACGACCGTTTACAATACGAAGCTTCGGCTTTGAACAGCTTTTCGGCTTTACAGAAAATGAATTTAGAGTATCCGCAGGCTACCAGACTGCTGATAGAAGATGTATTGATGATAGGTAATGTATCCGAGCCGGATATCAATGAACGTTTGTGTGCCTATTATTCTGATACAATTTTATTGCAGTTGATGGCAGATGCAGAGAGTAAATTCAAGGATATGGAGCCTATAGAACAGGGGTTAACCGAGGCATTTAAAACATTGAAAAAGGAAATACCTTCTTTCCCTATTCCGGTTGTTTATTCACAGGTTTCTGCGTTAAATCAGTCGGTTGTAGTCGGGGATAGCTTGTTGGGGTTTAGTATTGATAAGTATCTTGGTGAAGATTATCCGCTGTATGAACGTTACTATTATTCTTACCAACGTCGTACAATGAATCCCGACCGTATTCTTCCTGATTGTCTGACTTCTTATCTGTATAGTTTGTATCCTTTTCCATGGCTTACGGAATATCGCACCCTGTTTGATGTGATTATGTATAGAGGAAAAATTCATTGGGTTGTAAGTCGTTTACTTAAGAAAAGTAAGTCGTACGAGTCCTTCTTGGGATATACTAAAGAGGAAATACTTTGGTGCAGGAAAAATAAAAAAATACTATGGGATTGGATGGTCAATCAGGGACATTTATGGAGTAAAGATCCTATGATTATTCGAGCTTATACACATCCGGATCCCAGTATGGTGTTTAAAGGAGAGAAGATTCCTCCTCTTATAGGAGTTTGGATGGGAATGGAGTTGACGGACTTGTATATGCAACAGCATCCCAACTTGACAATCGAAGAGTTATTGTCACGCATTGATTTCAGAGATATTAGAAATGTGAAATTCTGATTATAACGAGTGTTCAAATCATGGATATTGCTTTATATTTATTGCCTGTCACATTAGGTGATACGGCTATCGAAAAGGTTTTGCCATCATATAACAAAGAAATAATTTTAGGAATCAAGCATTTTATTGTGGAAGATGTACGTTCTGCCCGTCGTTTTCTGAAGAAAGTAGATTCCGGTATCAATATTGATGAATTGACATTCTATCCGTTGAATAAACATACTTCTCCGGAAGATATTTCCGGATATCTTAAACCGTTGGCAGAAGGACAGGCTATGGGAGTTATATCAGAGGCCGGATGTCCGGCTGTAGCCGATCCGGGAGCCGACGTGGTGGCGATTGCCCAGCGTCGCAATATGAAAGTTGTACCTTTGGTAGGTCCTTCTTCTATTATTCTTTCGGTGATGGGATCTGGTTTTAATGGACAAAGTTTTGCTTTTCATGGTTATTTGCCGATTGAGCCTTCCGAACGGATGAAGCGTATCAAAGAATTGGAGCAACGTATTTATACTGAAAACCAGACACAGCTCTTTATAGAAACTCCTTATCGTAACAATAAAATGATGGAGGATATTTTAAAAGCCTGCCGCCCGCAGACAAAGTTGTGTATTGCTGCAAATATCACTTGTGAAGGGGAATATATTCACACAAAGACTATTAAAGAGTGGAAGGGAAAATTACCCGATTTGGCTAAAATACCTTGTATTTTTCTGATTTATAAGTAATAATACTATATAGAATTGAAATTGATTAAGGCTTTCAGACGATAACAGTGTTGTCTGAAAGCCTTAATTTTTATTTTAGCTCTTTATAATCCTTAATTCCGCAACACTATAATTTAACTTTATTTATAAGTTCCTGAGCAACA
>UQPQ01000005.1 GCA_900542985.1 uncultured Bacteroides sp. | reverse complement strand
TGGTAATGCAGTAAAACTCTGATTCAATGAGAAAATCTATTGAAACATTAAAGAACATATGGAATATTGAGGATCTGAGACAGCGGATCCTCATTACTATATTGTTTATTGCAATCTACAGATTTGGTTCATATGTGGTTCTTCCAGGTATTAACCCCGATATGCTGTCAAAGTTGCATGAGCAAACTAGTGAAGGACTTCTTGCTTTGTTGAACATGTTCTCTGGTGGAGCTTTTTCTAATGCTTCTATTTTTGCATTGGGAATTATGCCGTATATCTCTGCATCCATCGTGATTCAGTTGTTGGCCATTGCTGTTCCGTATTTCCAGAAACTGCAGCGTGAAGGAGAAAGTGGTCGTCGGAAGATAAATCAATATACTCGTATTTTGACAATCTTCATCTTGATATTCCAGGCTCCTTCTTATTTGATCAACTTGAAAATGCAAGCTGGCTCAGCTCTTAATGCTTCATTAGATTGGACTTTCTTTATTATTACTTCTACCATCGTCTTGGCAGCAGGAAGTATGTTCATCTTGTGGCTGGGTGAGAGAATCACAGATAAAGGAATCGGAAATGGTATCTCATTGATAATTATGATCGGTATCATTGCTCGTCTTCCTCAAGCTTTTTCTGGTGAGTTTGTTTCTCGCCTTGCATCACCTGGAGCTGGCGGTATCATTATGTTCTTAGTTGAAATCGTAATGTTGATACTCGTTATCGCAGCGGCCATTCTTTTGGTACAAGGTGTTCGTAAAGTTCCTGTACAATATGCAAAACGTATTGTTGGAAATAAACAATATGGTGGTGCTAGACAATACATTCCTTTAAAGGTAAATGCAGCAAATGTAATGCCTATTATTTTTGCGCAAGCAATCATGTTTATTCCTATCACAATTGTTGGCTTCTCAAATGTAGCTACAACCAGTGGTATTGCACGTGAGTTTGTAGATCATACTAGCTTTGGATATAATCTGGTATTTGCAATATTAATTATTCTTTTCACCTGGTTCTATACAGCTATTACGATTAATACTACTCAAATGGCAGAAGACATGAAGCGTAATAATGGCTTTATTCCTGGTATAAAACCTGGTAAGAATACTGCAGATTATATTGATACAATCATGTCTCGTATAACATTGCCTGGTTCTATATTCTTGGCTATTGTTGCTATTTTGCCTGCCTTTGCTGGCCTATTTGGAGTTCAGGCTGAGTTTGCACAGTTCTTTGGTGGAACTTCTTTATTGATTCTTGTCGGAGTCGTTTTGGATACTCTCCAACAAGTTGAAAGTCACTTGTTGATGCGTCATTACGATGGTTTATTGAGCTCAGGAAGAATTAAAGGACGTTCTGCTAATGTGGCAGCTTATTAAGAAACAAAATGATATTTCTTAAGACAGATGATGAAATAGAACTTCTTCGCCAGAGTAATCTCCTTGTGGGGAAAACTCTGGCAGAAGTTGCTAAACTGATAAAGCCGGGTGTAACAACAAAACAACTTGATAAAGTTGCAGAAGAGTTCATAAGGGATCATGGGGCAATTCCCACTTTTAAAGGTTTTCCTAATCCTTATGGTAGCCCATTTCCTGGTACATTATGTACGTCTGTAAATGATCAAGTCGTTCATGGAATTCCCAATGATATTCCTTTAAAAGAGGGTGACATTATTTCTGTAGATTGTGGCACCTACATGAATGGCTTCTGTGGTGATTCTGCTTATACATTTTGTGTAGGTGAAGTAGCTCCAGAAATCTTAGCATTATTAAAAACAACAAAAGAGGCTTTATATAAAGGCATCGATAATGCTGTTCATGGAAAACGTTTAGGTGATATCGGTTATGCTATTCAACAATATTGTGAAACTCGTTCATATGGAGTAGTCCGTGAATTTGTAGGACATGGTATTGGTAAACAGATGCATGAAGAACCTCAAGTTCCTAATTATGGGAAGAGGGGTACAGGAACTCTTCTTAAAAAAGGAATGTGTATAGCTATTGAGCCTATGATTACACAAGGAAATAGGCAGATAGTAATGGAGGATGATAATTGGACGATACGAACAAGAGATCGTAAATGGGCAGCACATTTTGAACATACAGTTGCAATTGGTTTAGATCGGGCTGATATTTTATCATCGTTTGAATTTATAGAACAAGTTTTAGGAGATAAGGCAATTTAATATGGCAAAGCAATCCGCAATAGAACAAGATGGAGTTATTCTCGAGGCATTGTCTAATGCAATGTTTCGTGTGGAACTAGAAAATGGGCATGAAATAACTGCTCATATTTCAGGTAAAATGAGAATGCATTACATTAAAATATTACCTGGAGATAAAGTTAGAGTAGAGATGTCTCCTTATGACTTATCTAAAGGAAGAATCGTTTTTAGATATAAATAAAAGAATATAAGATATGAAAGTAAGAGCATCATTAAAGAAACGTACACCGGAATGTAAGATCGTTAGACGCAATGGCCGTTTGTATGTTATTAACAAGAAAAATCCTAAGTATAAACAACGTCAAGGATAATTTATTATTTTTGCAAAAAAAATAATTTAGTATATGGCTATAAGAATAGTTGGTGTAGATTTGCCTCAGAATAAGAGAGGTGAGATTGCGTTGACATACGTATATGGTATTGGACGCAGCAGTTCAGCAAAAATTTTGGACAAAGCAGGTGTTGACCGTGATTTGAAAGTTAAAGATTGGACTGATGATCAGGCTGCTAAGATCCGTGAAATCATTGGTGCTGAATATAAAGTAGAAGGTGATCTTCGTTCGGAAATCCAGTTGAACATTAAGCGATTAATGGATATTGGTTGCTATCGTGGTGTTCGTCACCGTTTGGGTCTGCCTGTAAGAGGTCAGAGCACTAAGAATAATGCTCGTACACGTAAGGGAAGAAAGAAAACAGTTGCAAATAAGAAAAAAGCTACTAAATAATAATTGTTAATATGGCAAAAAAAACAGTCGCAGCTAAAAAAAGAAATGTGAAAGTGGATGCTAATGGACAGTTGCATGTTCATTCTTCATTCAACAACATTATCGTTTCTTTGGCAAACAGCGAAGGCCAGATCATCTCATGGTCTTCTGCAGGTAAGATGGGATTTAGAGGTTCTAAGAAGAACACTCCTTATGCAGCTCAGATGGCTGCCCAGGATTGCGCTAAAGTAGCGTACGATCTTGGCCTGAGAAAGGTGAAAGCTTATGTTAAGGGTCCTGGTAACGGACGTGAGTCTGCAATCAGAACTGTACACGGAGCTGGAATTGAAGTTACTGAAATTATTGACGTAACTCCATTGCCTCACAACGGTTGTCGTCCTCCTAAAAGAAGAAGAGTATAATAAAGATAACCTATTTAGATGTAACTTGATTTTGTTAAATAATGGATTACATTCCTTTCTGTGATCGCGGCTGCAACAAATTGAGTTCATTAGTAACAATTAAATTTAAAGAAGAAAATGGCTAGATATACTGGACCAAAAACTAGAATTGCACGTAAATTCGGTGAAGCAATCTTTGGAGCAGATAAAGTTTTGTCTAAGAAAAACTATCCTCCTGGACAGCATGGTAACAACCGTCGCAGAAAAACTTCTGAATACGGTGTCATGTTGGCTGAAAAGCAGAAAGCAAAATATACTTACGGAGTATTGGAAAAACAGTTCCGTAATATGTTTGAAAAGGCTGCAAGTATGAACGGTATTACCGGTGAAATCTTGTTGCAGAGCCTTGAATGTCGTTTGGACAACGTTGTGTTCCGTTTGGGTATTGCTCCTACTCGTGCTGCAGCTCGCCAATTGGTAGGTCACAAGCACATTACTGTAGATGGTAAGGTTGTTAATATTCCTTCTTACGCAGTAAAACCAGGTCAGTTGGTAGGTGTTCGTGAAAGATCTAAGTCTTTGGAAGTTATTGCAAATTCATTGACTGGTTTCAATCACAGCAAATATCCTTGGTTGGAATGGGATGAAAACTCTAAGACAGGTAAATTGTTGCACAGACCTGAAAGAGCAGATATTCCTGAAAACATTAAAGAACACTTGATCGTTGAATTGTACTCTAAATAATAATTAATTTCATGGCGATATTAGCATTTCAAAAACCTGATAAAGTATTAATGTTGGAAGCGGATTCTAAATTCGGAAAATTCGAATTCCGTCCGCTTGAACCCGGTTTCGGTATTACCGTAGGTAATGCTTTACGCCGTATTCTTCTCTCTTCTCTGGAAGGTTATGCAATCAATACTATTCATATTGAAGGTGTTGAACATGAATTCGCTACAGTTCCGGGAGTTAAAGAAGATGTAACTAACATTATCTTGAATCTGAAGCAAGTTCGATTCAAGCAAATAGTTGAGGAATTCGAAAATGAGAAGGTAAGCATTACCGTTGAGAATTCTACTGAATTTAAGGCAGGTGATATTGGTAAGTATTTGACCGGATTTGAAGTGTTAAATCCTGAATTGGTTATTTGCCATTTAGATTCAAAAGCAACTATGCAGATAGATCTTACTATTAACAAAGGACGTGGTTATGTTCCGGCTGACGAAAACCGTGAATACTGCACCGATGTGAACGTAATTCCTATCGATTCTATTTACACTCCGATTCGTAATGTAAAATATGCGGTAGAAAACTATCGTGTAGAACAGAAGACTGACTATGAAAAGTTGGTTCTGGAAATTACAACGGATGGTTCCATTCACCCGAAGGAAGCACTGAAAGAAGCTGCTAAAATATTGATTTATCACTTCATGTTGTTCTCTGATGAAAAGATTACTCTTGAAACATCAGATTCTGACGGAAATGAAGAATTCGATGAAGAAGTATTGCACATGCGTCAGTTGCTGAAGACCAAATTGGTTGATATGGACTTGTCAGTTCGTGCTTTGAACTGTTTGAAGGCTGCAGATGTAGAAACATTGGGAGACTTGGTACAGTTTAATAAGACAGATCTGTTGAAGTTCCGTAACTTCGGTAAGAAATCGCTCACTGAGCTTGATGATTTGCTCGAGAGTCTGAATCTTTCGTTTGGAACAGATATTTCTAAGTATAAATTAGATAAAGAATAAAAAATGAGACATAATAAAAAATTCAACCATTTAGGTCGTACTGCTTCTCACAGAAACGCAATGTTGTCAAACATGGCATGTTCTTTGATCAAGCACAAAAGAATCACTACGACTGTTGCGAAGGCTAAAGCTTTGAAAAAGTTCGTTGAGCCTCTGATTACAAAGTCTAAAGAAGACACAACTAACTCACGTCGTGTTGTATTTAGCAACTTGCAAGATAAGTTTGCTGTAACTGAACTGTTCAAAGAAATCTCTGTAAAGGTTGCAGATCGTCCGGGTGGTTATACTCGTATCATCAAGACTGGTCATCGTTTGGGTGACAACGCAGAAATGTGTTTCATCGAATTGGTAGACTACAATGAGAACATGGCTAAGACAGCTGCTAAGAAAGCTACTCGTACTCGTCGTTCTAAAAAATCAACTGCAACTGAAGCACCTGCTGCTGAAGCAACTGCAGAAGCTACTACAGAGGAAGCCCCTAAAGCTGAATAATTCTGTAAACGCTATATACACAAGAAAACCGAAGCTCATTTGGGCTTCGGTTTTTTTATTGCTTATTCCGAAGGTAGAATTCCTGTATTCTTTGCTTAAAAACGCATAACAGAAAAGATGCAAGCCTAGATTGCTTATGATAATACATCGTTTGGAAAATTACCTTGAAGAAATGCATCAGATTCCTTTGATTATTTCTATTATAATCGATGACTATTGATAGGATCTTTTTCGAGAAAGTGTCTTTTTATGAGAAAAAATACAGCCTTAGTCGTGAAAGAATTATAACTGCCAGACGAAGGCTTTATCTTAATGATGACTGAATGATAAGATTTCCTGATAATCGGGTTATCAGAAAAACAGCCTTACTCCTGAATTGTAATACCCATTTTCTTCATCAAGAAACAAGCATTCATATTCTGTGCAACTCCTTCGCGCAACTTGTAAGAGAAATGTAGTTCATTATCTATAATATCCGCTTCAAAACAGTAATTCTGAATTTTCTGAGGAAATTGATTTGCCAGCTTACCTAATAATAAGTCATGCGTAGCAATAATACCATTTGCCTGTAAATTCATAAACTGTTTAATCAAGTCGAACGATCCTTTTTGCTTATCCACGGAGTTTGTTCCTTTTAAGATTTCATCCAAGATGATGAACAGTTGCTGCCCTTCATTTAACCAGTCAATGATACGTTTTAGGCGTTTCAGTTCGGCGAAGAAATACGATTCATTGTCAGAAAGAGAGTCGGATGTACGTAAGCTTGTTACAAGACGGGCCGGATAAAGCATTAAGCTTTCACAACAAACCGGGCAGCCCATGCAAGCCAACAGATAATTTACTCCGATAGTGCGCAGGTATGTACTTTTCCCTGCCATATTGGCTCCAGTGATGATAAGAAAATAAGGACGTGAAGGAATCTGCACATCATTCTTCACACATTGCGCAGGTGGCATCAGCGGATGTCCCATTCCACGGGCCATAAAGCAGAAAGGCTTATCCGATATTTCCGGCCATGAATAGTTCGGATGATTATACGCAAAAGTACCGAGTGAACATAGCGCATCCAATTGGCCGACTGCTTCCAACCATCCTACAACATACTGTCCGTATCGTTCCTTCCATTTTTCTATCCGTACAATCTGGTGCAACTGGAAGAACATTCCCCCTTCCAGCAGCACATAAAGTAGCTGATTGTTTCGTAAATCGAGGCGATCCAATTCTTTCGATAGTTTCATTAGTACCTTATCCGGAGACTCTCCATCGATATCGAGTTCTCTCATCAAATATTGAAGTTCCTCAGCATTCCATTCCTGATGTTTGGCAAGTGCAATCAACTTGGCATATCCGTTCAATATATTCAGTTTTTGTCCATACAATTCTTGAATAGCAGTGGCCTTTCTGATTACTCCGAAACTGATAATGACAAACAACATGAAAGATATTCCCAGCCAGCTTAAAGAGATGACTCCAAAAAGTCCGGCTATCAGTAAAAGTAAATTTATGGAAGGTACCCCCCAGATGAGTAACTTTACCCAAAGAGCATGACTAAATGATAAAGTACTCTGACTCCATTGCCTGATATCCTCTCCGTCTGAAGCCTTTCCCTGATTCATCAGTCCCGTAATGCGGAACTCCTCTCTGAATTCCGGTCTGGAAGCCATGTCCTGGACACCCTGTTGGCGTTCTTCTATTTTCTTTTTCTCACAGAGATGAATTTTCAGCCATCCAGCCAATGTCGTCGAACCAAAATGGGTACATGTGCGGTTTAGTGCCTGAAACAAAGAGTGACGTCCAAACAAATCAAGGTCAAATGAATACGGATGCTCCGGATCGATAAATTCATTTCCTTCCTCAAATGCACTTTGGTCGCCTGCGAGTGTTTGTAACTCTTCCCGGTTAATTCGAAGCCGCAATTCCAGCCACTCCTTACGGTAAAAGAGCCGGTTATGTACTTTTACAAGAACAAAAAAAGGAAGGAAAGTGCATCCCGCACAAAGTATCAGTTTCCAGCTATCGGAATGAAAAAAGAAGATGATACCTATAATTCCGGCCAAGAATAATGCAACTCTCAGCATACTGATGCGGAAAATACGTTGTTTGACACGTTTTAGTTCATTTTCGGACACACTGATTCGTGTCTCGTACCATTGAGTTATACTTTTCATCATGTTTATAAGTGTTTGATAGATTGTGTTTGTGTGGTAAAGATAAGAAAAGATTTCCTCTGCAAAAAAAATATGATTTTCTTTGTAACGAAACTTTCATTCCTATCGTCTATATCAATGAAAGCGCTTTCGGATAACCCGAATATGAATCTTTAAAAGAATGTATGATGAAAAGATTAACTATAACCTGTATAATGATACTGTTGACTTTGGCAGTAGGACAAGCCAAAGATTTTTCCGACTTGTTTGATGAGTTCAGAAAAGAGCAACATGCCGATTACGTATCCGTATCTCCTATAATGATGAAGATGGCCCGTATGTTTACTCCGGCCGATGAAGGAGGAGATTTCTTACAACGTATTCATTCTGTCAGAGTCCTTGATTTGGAAGAATGTTCTTCGGAAACCAAACAGCGCTTCAATCAAAGGATAGATAAGATTAATACCAAAGGATATGAAGAAATGATGCGTGTGAAAGATGAAGGAGAGTTGGTACGTATCTTTGTAAAACAGGAGAAGGATGTCATTCGGGAGATGATTATTCTTTGTGCCGGAAAGAATGATTGTACCTTGGTCGCTTTGACCGGAAAAATCCGTCAGAAAGATATCGATAAAATAATAGATCAACAGATAAAAGAAGACTCCTCTCATGAACGCTGAAAACTTTAAGCAGCGTTATCTTCCTTTTCATGACAAGATGTACCGTCTGGCCTTCCGTTATACGGGAAGTCGGGAGAATGCCGAAGATATGGTACAGGAAACGTATTTGAAATTATGGAAAAAACGCGACGAACTGCCGGAAATAGAAAATACAGAAGCATACGTGATGACCTTGCTCAAAAATGTTTGCTTCGATTTTCTTCGGAGAAATCACGAAGAGATGTGGGCGAGCTCCCCTCCCGAAGACTTGCAGATAGCGATACAAGCTCCCTCTTCCACTACACCGTTGGAGATTAAGGACGAGGCTGAATGTCTTCAGCAGTTGATTGCACATTTACCTCCTCCCCAGAAGAAGGTTCTTCTCTTACGCGATGTGAATGAGTGTTCTATGGAAGAAATAGAACAGGCCACCGGGTTTACTGCAGCTAACATACGGGTTCTCTTATCACGGGCCAGAAAAAAATTACGTGAACAATTTAGCAAAATCAGAGCTTATGAACGAGTTGGATGAAATAAAGAATTTGTTGAATGCATACTACGAAGGGAAAACAAATACGGCAGAAGAAAAACGACTGTATAAGTTTTTCTCTCAAACAGATGTACCGCAGGAATTATCTGCTGATAAAAAACTGTTTCTATCCCTGTCTTCTTTGCAAGAAACTCCGGAAATACCTTCCGGATTGGAATCACGTATTGCTTCTTGTATCGATGGTTGGGAACAGGAAGAGCAGATCCGTGCAGAACGTCATAAGAAAATGACACACCGTATTCTCTTGCGTCGCTGTGCCGGTATTGCGGCAGGTTTATTTCTTGTCTTTTCTGTAGGAACTTATTTGTATCACCATTCTCAGCTTCGTCCTCTTTCAGAAGATACGTGCGCTTCTCCCGAAGAAGCTTATGCCGAGGCTCAGAAAGCTCTGCTCCTGTTCTCACATAGTTTGAATAAGGGATTGGCTCAAATGGAAAAGGCCGAAGAGGCTACCGTTAAGGTAAAGAAAGTGGTAGAAAAACATGTTAATAACTTTAATAATCAAGAAAAATGAAACGTTTCTATATATTTGTCGTATTGACCTTATGCTTGTTTGTCAATGCTTTTTCTCAAGACGATTTCTTTAAGAAGTTTGCAGATCGGGAAGATATTACTTCTGTCTATATCTCTAAATCCATGCTCCGTCTGATGCCTAATGTGCAGGCTGATGGTATAGATATAGGAAGTGTGGCTTCCAAGTTAGATAATATTCAGATTCTTTCTTGCGAAAAGCAGGAAGTCGTTCCCCTGATTCGTCAGGAGTTGAAATATATCAACCCCAAAAATGGATACGAGGAGTTGATGAAAGTAAATGATGAGGGAGAACATACAGTAATTTATTTGAAGGAAACTTCCGGACATTCAAAAGAGTATATCTTGTTGTGCGATGAAAAAAAGGAACTGACTGTGGTCATTCTGAAGGGAAGTTTGTCTCTGTCCGATATACAGGGAATTATAAAGCAGTAGGATATTTATGGAATAACATAGTGTGGTATCTTCATTTTTATATATTTTTGCAGTGGTTGTGTGTAAAATATAATTAGAACATAATGACTGTGAAAAACATTTTATTAGGAATTTTAATGTGTGGGCTGTTTTCTCCTGCGTATGCAATACCTGTGGAAAAGAGTACCAATGTACTGACACCTACATCTGCTCAAGCCGATTGGCAGAAGAAAGAATGTATCATGTTTATTCATTTCGGACCGGCAACTTTTCAGGGAAGGGAATACGATAACTGGTCAAGTGATATACGAAACATGTATATGTCGAAACTGGATACAGACCAGTGGTGTGAGGTAGCCCGCTCATGGGGAGCTAAAATGATTGTATTTGTTGCTAAACATTGTGGCGGTTTTTGCTGGTGGCAGACTGAAACCTCTGATTATGGAGTAAAGAATACACCTTGGAAAAACGGACAAGGTGATGTGGTAAGAGAACTTTCTGCCTCTTGTAAAAAATATGGGTTGGATATGGGAGTGTATGTCTATCCGGGAGATGAACATTGGGGAGCCGGTATTGGTAGTGGTGGCCGTACAAAAGATCCTTCAAAACAAGAAGCCTATAATAAAATTTACCGTCAGCAGCTGCGGGAATTACTCTCAAAATATGGAACCATGAAAGAAGTATGGTTCGATGGCAATTGTCACATTCCGGTAGAGGATATTCTGACGAAGTATGCATCGGAGGCTGTTATTTTCCAAGGTAAGCATGCTACCATCCGTTGGGTTGGGAATGAAGACGGATATGCCCCAGATCCTAACTGGTATACTCTGAATGAAAGTGATATGCGCTCGGGAGGAGCTACGGCTGTTCATTCTGATATAAACGGGAATGTGTATGCTCCGGTAGAAGTGGATGTCCCTTTCTTGAAAAACGGAGGTCATAAATGGTTCTGGGCTCCTGAAACCGACTCGTTAATGTTAAGTAAAAAACAGCTGATGGAATTGTATTTCAATTCGGTAGGACGCGGTGCCGTACTGTTGCTGAATGCTACTCCTGATACTACGGGACTAATTCCTGCCAGCCATGTCCAGCGATACAAAGAGTTTGGAGAAACGGTTCAATCTTATTTCGGTTCTCCTTTGGCACAGCAAAGAGGGGAGGCTACTCAGTTGGTATGTCAGTTTCCTTCATTAAAAAAGGTCAACTGTGTCATGTTGCAGGAAAATCTGATGAAAGGCCAGCGAATCATGTCCTACCAAATAGAAGGAAGCAAAGATGGGAAAACATGGAACGTGTTGTATAAAGGCACCTCTGTAGGAAATAAGAAAATAGATCGCTTTCAAACGGTAGAAGTGCAAGCGATACGTTTGGTGGTCAATCAGTTTAAAGCTACTCCTGATATTGTGAATTTTTCGGTATATTGTCTGCCAGAAGATGCCATACAGGCTGTTTCTGCTTCACATGCTGCTGTGACGGTTGGTTCGTGGGAGTATGGTACTTATTCTACAGACCAATGGACAGAAGTAACACTCGATCTTACTCCGTATATGAACAGTATCGGGCAATATGAACTGATGTTTAAAACAACAGGATATGATTATCAGGATAATCGTCCTTCCGGACTTGCTGTAAAGGATATCCGTTTGGAAATGTATGGAGGGGATATGAGTCCGGCACTGCAGAAGGTGGAAAATCAGAATAAATTTATTATTACTCGTTCCCAGCAGACATTGGATGATTTTCCTACCAAGATTCGGATGAAGGTAAAGCGAAATCCTTGTAAGTCTATAGGAATCATTACATTACATAAGATAACATATTAAATCGATATGAAGGCTTCTTTCTCAGAAAATAAATATTTTTTAGATTAAAATAAATCAATAATATGATGATGAAAATAGACAGAATATTAGGTCGTGTTTTATTAAGTCTTGTCCTTGTCGGTTCAATCAGTTGTACTAAGGAACTACATGATTGGCAGTTGAAACCTGTATCAAGCGATTTGGTATTTAAAGATTTGGCCCATTCGTGGGACGAAGGAATTCCTTTGGGAAATTCTTTTGTGGGTAGTCTTGTCTGGGAACGTGATTCTGTATTACGATTCTCACTCGACCGGATTGACCTTTGGGATTTGAGACCTACCGACAGCCTTTCCGGTGAGAATTATAAATTTTCATGGGTGAAGAAACACATTGACGAGGGAAACTATTTACCGGTACAGAAAAAATTCGACTGGCCTTACGATAATAATGCAGCTCCTTCTAAGATTCCGGGAGCAGCCGTAGAATTCCCTTCTTTGGGTGAAGTGGAAAACGTACATCTTTATCTGAATAATGCCTTATGCGAGGTATCATGGAAAAATGGGATAACCTTGCACACGTTTGTTCACGCCAATCGTCCGATAGGATGGTTTGTGTTCGACAATGTACCACAGCCTATTGTACCGACTGTTATTCCACCTGTATATGAAAAAGAAAACGTAGGAGTCGTGGATCCGGTGACCGGGCAAGACTTGGCTTTGTTGGGATATAAACAGGGCACGGTGGAGAAAAAAGAGGATCTGATCGTATACCATCAAAAAGGTTGGAATGATTTTTCTTATGATGTGGTAGTGAAATGGAAAAATGTATCAGGAAAGTGTGTCGGAGTATGGAGCGTGACTTCCTCTCTTGCACCCGAGAAGGCTATATCCGAAGTAGAAGAAGCTTTCAAGCGAGGACTTGCCAGTGATTATCAGGAACATTTAGATTTTTGGAATACTTACTGGAAGCAATCTTCCGTTTCAGTTCCTGATACTCTTCTACAGCGGCAATATGATAATGAAATGTACAAATTCGGTTCAGTAGCAAGAGAATATTCTTATCCAGTTTCTTTACAGGCTGTCTGGACGGCAGACAATGGAAAACTTCCGCCTTGGAAGGGCGATTTTCATCACGACTTGAATACCCAGTTGAGCTACTGGCCTTCCTATGCGGGAAACCATCTGAAAGAAGAGAGTGGTTACCTTAATACGTTATGGGCGCAGCGTGATGCATACCGGAAGTTTACCCGCCAATATTTTGAAAAAGAAGGTCTTGCCATCCCCGGAGTATGTACTCTGACGGGAGAAGCAATGGGAGGATGGATTCAGTATTCTATGTCGCAGACTACGGCTGCCTGGCTTTCTCAGCATTTTTATTTGCATTGGAAATATTCAGCAGACGATAATTTCTTGAGAGAAAGAGCATATCCTTTTGTAAAAGAAGCAGCTCAATTCCTCGAAAATCAGACAGAAATAAATGCAGAAGGAAAACGGGTGCTTGCTTATTCTTCCAGTCCGGAGATTTTTGACAACTCGTTGAAGGCCTGGTTCAAGAACATGACGAATTACGATTTGTCTCTTACTTCCTTCTTGTTTAAAATTGCGGCAGAAATGGCCGATGAACTGAATTTGAAAGAAGAAGCCGGACATTGGAGCGCATTACGTGCCCAGTTGCCCGATTATGCGTTGGACAGTAAGGGGGCATTAGCCTTTGCAAAAGGGTTTCCTTATGAGGAGTCGCATCGTCATTTCTCTCATGCCATGGCCATTCATCCTTTGGGACTGCTGAACTGGGAAGAAGGGGGTAAATCTCGTGAAATCATTAAATCCACTCTTGAAGCATTGGAGAAGTATGGGCCACAATGGTGGACTGGATATTCGTATGCCTGGTTTGCCAATATGAAAGCTCGTACCTTTGATGGCGAAGGAGCGTATAAAGCACTTCGTACATTTGCGGAATGTTTCTGCTTGCCTAATACATTTCATGCCAATGGCGATCAGTCGGGAACTGGAAAGTCGGATTATACGTATCGTCCTTTTACATTGGAAGGCAATTTCGCTTTTGCGGCAGGTATTCAGGAAATGCTGTTACAGAGTCATACCGATACCTTGCGTGTGTTCCCGGCTATCCCTGAATGCTGGGAAAATGCATCCTTCCATAATCTGAGAGCACAGGGTGCTTTTCTGGTAAGTGCAGTCAGAAAAGATGGAAAGACAGTTTCTGTAGAGATTGAATCCGAAAAAGGAAAGGATTTGTTGCTTGTTTCTCCTTTCGATGGCACTATCATACAACGTAAAACAGCTCCGGGTGAGCGTATTGTCTTAAATAATGTGATTCCGGAATAAAGATCAGAAAAGGGCTGATTGCCTGTCATTGACAAACCTTAATTAGAGTGATAGCAAGTGGTTGGCGCACGTGTGGCGGCAACCACTTGCTTGTTTTTAGCCGATTGTCATATTGATAGGAATATTGACCTTTTTACGTAAAAAAATGAGAAAATACCGTTTTTCGATAACTCGTATTTTGAATAAAAAGTTCGCTCACGGTGGTAAAAATCCCTTTTTAGAACCAGAAAACCTCCTTAAAACATGTTATAGGACAGGTTTATGAAGCCTTTTTCGGAGGAAAATACGACCTTTATCAAGCGGTAACGATACTTGAAACGAGGGCTGACGGTACTCGAATCGTTGCCTTATGCGATTAGTCGCGTTGACTGATGCTTCCTTTTGTTTGTTTTTACCTGTTTTCGGGGGATTTTTGATACTTTTTCGAAGCATATTTTCTACATTTTTTGGAATGATAAAAGGCTGCTGATTTCTTGATTCTTCGATTCCGGTGTATGTTGTAGACTATTCTTTATGTCGTTTAAACAAATAAAGAAGGGAATATCTGTCTTTCTGTTTTTTATAACGGCCGAAAAACAGCCGGATTTTCCACGACTTCTGTACCGGTACTCAAATAACGCCGTGTAGAGGCTTCTGAATTGACATTTTGTAAATAACGTGAATCCGATATGAAATTAACAAATGGAAAGTTGCTGAATGAGTGGTGCCTGGTCTTTTTATCTTCATTATGTATTTTCCTGCTGCAACGAAAATTCCTTGCAAAAATTATCAGTCATACAATAAATCTCTCTAACTTTAGAATTATTAGGAATGGAATAATAGAAAGTAGTATGATGAAGTATCTATTTCTTTTATTGTGTTTATGATAATCTTTATCCTACTTGTTCTTAATCAATATTTATCAAATGGAAGAAGTGAACAGATTATGGGTAACAGAAGCATTTATCAAGCTTCTTGTTCAGTTACAAGATAGAGCGATTTGGGCAATACCAGATAAAAAAGTTGTAACCAGCGGGGCATATACAGTACTTCAGCATTTTGAGATTATGCCACAAAGAAAACCAGATATAGGAGAAGATGCTCTTTATTTTCAGATTCATCATACAGAAATATCTGTTTATATAGACTTGTTAAAAGAAACAGATTTGATAGAGTTTTTGCCAGATTCTATACTTTTTATCGAGCAGAAAGAAAATTGTGAGATTTTGGCAGCTTTCTATAAAGGTTTATTTTGTATATCAGACAGATTCTTGGTCGATGAGACTTTTCTCAAGCAATGTGAGGAAGCTAATCTTTTGTTTCAGAATTTGTATATTCCTTTGAATCAGGAACTGTTGATTAAGATATTTTCTCAATTACCTGATGGGGCAGTATTAGCTATAGACAGTTGGGAACTGGAGGATTGCAGTGCTTTTCAGTCCATGAAACAGTTCAGATTGCAGGAAAAGTTTACTTCTGAACAGGAAGATTTTAGCTATTGTTTTCGGATAGGCAAAGCCGACTTGCCTGTTTATATCGATTGGATACGATGTAGCGATTTACCCTCTTTTTTAATTCATTTTGTAATCTTTCCTTCTTCGGATAGTGAAGATAAAGCTCCTTTGGCGGTAGTGTATGATAGTTGTATTTTTTGTTTATCCGATAAAATAGAGATAGAACAACAGATGATTGAACAGGCAGATAAGGTACATTTGTATGTACAGAAACTATAAAAGTATATGGAGCAAGTTATTTTTTATGACTGGAATCGTAATCCTAAGATGATATGGAGCGATGCTTGCAGGATAGAGGATGAAGAAAACCATACAATTCAGTTCTATGCCTCATTCGATACTACTATTTATAATGCACGTACGATTTGTAGGGTAGAGACAGGGCAACTTGTTCGTTTTATAGAACAGCTTGAAGATATGTATAAGGGACAATGTAATAAAATAGTTCTTCATTCTTGTGATGAAAAATTATCTGTCTTTTTACAAAAAGAACTGTGCGGACATATTGCTTTGTGTGCTCATGTAAAGAACAAGTATCCAACGGAGGATGAATTAACTTTTTGTACTTATTTCGACCAAACATTTCTCCCCGATTTATGCGCGGAAATCCGTATCATGTCGCAGACCTCTGTGGTACAGTCGGATTATACTACGGTACAGCCGGAAGAGTCTTTTTCGTTTCATTTATCATTATTGGATCGGGTAGTCCTTCATGATTATGTATGTTTTAGGCTGAATATAAAAGATGCATTCTTTCATGTTGTAACGGATACTTCTATGTGGTGGGAGGAATTCCATTGTTTTAGAGAAGAGTTGGGACAGTTGATAGAAGGAAAGGTAAATGAAGTCATATTTGCTCCTTTGGGAGAATTTTGGAGAATTACATTTGTCAGTTTAGGAAGAGAGATTCTTGTAAAGGGAGATATCAGCGATATGGAGATGCCACAAAGTTCATTAAGTTTCCATCGGATAGTTAGCAGCGCTTTGTGTTCGGACTTAAAAAGTCAGTTGGAAAGATGGCTTTTATAGGAAATCATTGGAGAATAATCAGAATAAAAAAGTCTCAAAATAGAAAAACAGAGCGTGTTTGTCTTGTTCTTCTATTTTGAGACTTTGAACTTTTCGATTAACTCAGATGGAATCAGATATTCTGCATTGCCTGTTCCAGGTCGGCAATAATATCATTTACATTTTCAATACCTACCGACAGACGGATCAAGTCAGGAGCTACACCGGCTTCTATCAACTGTTCATCGGTAAGCTGGCGATGTGTGTGGCTGGCAGGGTGAAGTACACAAGTACGTGCATCGGCTACGTGTGTCACAATGCAAGCCAACTTCAGGCTATCCATAAATTTGATGGCTTCTTCACGTGTTCCGTTGAGGCCGAAAGCTATTACACCGCAAGAACCATTTGGCATGTATTTCTGAGCCAGTTCGTAATATTTGCTGCTCTTAAGTCCGCAGTAGTTTACCCATTTCACTTTTGGGTTTGCTTCCAGCCATTCGGCTATTTTCTGAGCATTTTCGCAATGACGAGGTACACGCAAGTGAAGTGTTTCGAGTCCTAAGTTCAGCAGGAATGCATTTTCAGGCGACTGAATAGAACCGAGGTCTCTCATCAATTGTGCTGTAGCCTTGGTGATGTAAGCCATCTTACCGAATGCCTTAGTATAAGTCAGTCCGTGATAAGACTCATCCGGTTGAGTCAGTCCCGGGAATTTGTCTGCTTGTGCATCCCAGTCAAAATTACCGCTGTCTACAATCGCTCCTCCTACACAGGTTGCATGTCCGTCCATGTATTTGGTTGTGGAGTGAGTTACAATATCAGCTCCCCATTCAAACGGGCGGCAGTTGATAGGAGTGGCAAATGTATTGTCGACAATCAAAGGTACCCCATGTTTGTGAGCAATGCGGGCAAACTTCTCAATATCCAACACATTGATACTTGGGTTGGATATTGTTTCGCCGAACAGACATTTAGTATTCGGGCGGAACGCTTTTTCTATTTCTTCTTCCGGTGCATCGGCATCTACGAAGGTGCATTCGATACCCAGTTTCTTCATTGTTACAGCAAAGAGATTGAAAGTACCTCCGTAAATAGTAGACGAACATACAAAGTGATCGCCAGCCTCACAGATGTTGAATACTGCGTAGAAATTGGCTGCTTGTCCGGAAGAAGTAAGCATGGCTGCTACTCCACCTTCCAGTGCTGCAATTTTGGAAGCAACTGCATCATTGGTCGGATTCTGCAGACGGGTATAGAAATAGCCGCTATCTTCAAGATCGAACAGGCGGGCCATCTGTTCGCTGGTATCATACTTGAATGTAGTACTCTGATAAATAGGCAATACGCGGGGCTCTCCTTTCTTGGGAGTCCATCCTGCCTGTACGCATAGCGTTTCTTTGCTGAATTTTGTTTCCATATATTGGGTTTGTTTTGATATTTTGTTTGTTTTATCCGGCAAAAGTAAGAAATAATCTTCCACCTTTGTGCTCTTTTTGTGAAAAAGAGTTATATTTGGTCGTTATTAATAAAAAGTGATAATGGTAGATGAAGTAAAATTTAAGCATGTAATGCCGGTACAGATTCGGTTTAGTGATGTCGATATTTATGGACACATGAATAATAATGCCTATTTCTCGTTGTACGACTTGGCAAAGACTTCTTATCTTCGTGATGTGTTTGGATACAAGGAGAAATGGAGCAAGTTGGGAGTAGTGGTTGCCAATATCAATGCCGATTTCCTGGCTCCGGTATTTTTTTCCGATGAACTGATTATCGAAACGACAGTCGTTCATTTAGGCCATAAAAGTATGACATTGCTTCAGCGGGCAATCAACAAGGCCAGTGGAGTGTTGAAATGCCAGTGCCGTACGGTGTTGGTTGGTTACGATGTGGCCACTAAGGAACCTGTAGAGCTGCCTTTGGATTACAAGCAGGCTATTTGCAACTACGAAGGCAAAACCTTGGAAGAGTTATCGAAACCGATAGGATAGACTGATATTCATTCTTCATACTTACCCCATTAGTTGCAAGAAGGTAAATCTGTGAAAAAATATGATCATCGCAAAAACTGCTGCTTGCATCAACTGTAAAAATACTTGTATCAATGGTTGATGACATTGGTTCTATTATATTCTTTGGTTAAGTTTCTTACTATTTGTTTGCAGGTATCAGCTTATTTTGCGAATATTGCATATAATTTGTGCATATTCTGATATTGATTTAAGAAGGTTATAGACTTTAATTTTCTATGTATCAGTGATATGCACATGGTTTTTATATACCTTTTTAACTTTTATTTGGCCGATAAGTTATAGCCATTGTAAGAATTGCAGCTATGGTGTCTGAAGACAGAAAATCAAATTTTGCAGGAAATACGATATTTTCGGATGAAAAAGCCTTGATAGAGGGTTTGAAATCCGGCTCAGAGCCTTGCTATAACCGGCTTTATAAGTTATGGGTGAGTCGGCTTTATCGTTTTGTGTACGGATATGTCAAATCCGAAAGTATCACAGACGATATTGTGCAGGAAACGTTTCTTCGTATTTGGACACATCGCGCAGAACTGAATCCTGAGTTGTCTTTTAAGTCTTATCTTTTTACTATTTCCTATCATTTGCTTCTTAAGGAATTGCGTCGTCAAGTACAGAATCCACTGGTAGGGGAATATATATCTTATGTCACCCAGCTTCATACATCTGATGAAATCACAGAGAGAGCAGTGGAGTTTGATCAGTTTGAAGAAGCACTGCAGCAGGCCAAGATGAAGCTCACTCCTCGTCAGCGGGAAATATTTGAACTTAATAAAGAACAGAGTTTGTCAATTTCTGATATAGCCGAAAAATTTTCCATTACAGAGCAGGTGGTACGCAATCAGCTTTCGGCTGCATTGAAGGTAATTCGCAAAGAGTTGACCGATTTTTCTTTCATTTTTCTACTATTTATGTTTTATAACAGATAAAAACAGATGTTATAAATCTTACTTGAAGGGATATTACTTACAAAAACATACAAAACGTAAGTAATATATGGCTATACCGTCTTCACATACTAATGAAATTAATGAACTTCTAAGAAAGTTTCATGATGGAAATATCTCTTCAGAAGAATATGCTCAGTTGTCTGAAAGAATGAAAACAACTTCGGACATGGAGTTATACAAAGAACTGGAAGAGCATTGGAATACTTTCGAAGAATACAAGCAGCTTTCCGACGAGAAAATAGATTCACTTTATAATCATGGTATAAAACCTCAACTTGATATTCCACAGAAAAAGTCTACCATTATTCGCTTTAAACGCTATTGGTTGCAAATTGCAGCTTCGTTGCTTATTTTGCTGATTGGTGGAATTGCTTCGAAATTTTATACCGAACATCAGGTAGCTTATCAGTTGGCAGAACAGCAAATAACGATTGAAGCCGGAGAAACAGGAATTTCAGCAGTTACTCTTCCTGATGGAACAAAAGTCCGTTTGAATGCAAAGTCTACCTTGTCTTATCGGCAGGATTTCGGACAAAAAGACCGTAAGGTCTCACTTTCTGGTGAAGGCTATTTTGAAGTAAAGAGAGACGAGTCTAAACGCTTTGTGGTTACTACAGAAGTAATGGATATTGCAGTCTTGGGAACTTCTTTCAATGTATTTGCATACGATGATAAGGATTTTGTAGAAATGTCATTGGTAGAAGGTCATGTACAGGTTACTCCATTTAATAATGTGAACCGGATTGTAGATGTTCGTCCCAATGAGAAAGTAACCTATTGTAAAGCAACCGGTGAGTTGAATCTGACTCGTACATCGAATCGGCTTGAAACAGCTTGGTTGAGTAATGAATTAGCCTTTCGTCATGATAAGCTGAAAGAAGTCTTCTCTTGCTTGGAGCGTAAGTTTGGAGTTGTGTTTAGGGGAGGAACTCAAGAGTTGCTCGAGGATGTATATACAGGTACTTTTGAGGAAGAAAACCTGGAGAATATTTTACGGGTACTTCAGATTCATTATGGATTTGAGTATCGGCTGGAAGACAATACAGTTTATTTAAATATTGATTAACCTTTTAAAATTATTTCCTGAATCTATGAAAACATAAAAAAACAACAAACTCCGATATGAGCGGCAACTCAATCGGAGTTCAGTGGGAAGAAGTTCCACAAAAACTATGTTGGCGCATAGTCTATGAAACCAAAAACCTTAATTTAAAATTCTAATTATGAAAATCAAAAAGCAATTGATTGATTTTGGTCATAAAGGTAATAAAAAGTCGGGAATGTTCCGTCCTCTTGCATTATCTTTGTGTATGTTAACATTTGTTGGTGCATCGGCTCAAACAGGTACGGTAAGTATCAATGTAAAGAATGCATCTGTAAAAGAGTTATTTAGTGCTATTGAAAAACAAACTTCTTACCGTTTTTCTTATCGGGATGCCGAGATTAAAAACAAAACGGGAATTACTGTAAATGTTAAAAATGAAGAACTGAAAAGTCTGCTAAGCCGTGAGTTGGCGAAATACGGTTTGACCTATCAGGCATCTGGCAATAAGATTATTGTTACTCCTGTAAAGGCTAAGTCTAAAGGTGTAGTCAAGAAGGTAAGGGGACGGGTAGTGGATGCAAAAGGAGAGCCTATTATCGGTGCCACTGTCATGGAAAAAGGTACTACCAACGGAACAATCACTGATTTTGATGGAAATTTTGTTCTGGATGTAGCCGATGGCGCTCCTTTGGAAATCTCTTATATCGGTTATAAAGATTTGCAATTGGTCGCAGATGCGGGTAAGACATTGTCTGTAACCATGAAAGAAGATACTGAAGTGCTGGACGAAGTCGTAGTCACTGCATTGGGTATCAAGAAAGAAACAAAGGCTTTGACTTATAACGTACAGGAAGTAAAGGCTGAAGAATTAATCAAGGTAAAGGATGCCAACTTTATGAATGCGTTGTCCGGAAAGATTGCCGGTGTAACAATTAATACAGCTTCTACAGGTACAGGTGGTGCAGCCAGAGTGGTAATGCGTGGTACCAAATCAATCTCAGGAAACAATAATGCCATGTATGTGATTGATGGTATTCCTGTACCAAGTTTGTCGTCTACACAGCCTGGTGATATGTATACCGGTATGGGACAATCTGGTGATGGTATTGCGGCATTTAATCCGGACGATATAGAAAGTATGTCTGTCTTGACCGGTGCAGCAGCTGCTGCTCTTTATGGTAGTGAAGCTGCCAATGGTGTAGTGATGATTACGACTAAGAAAGGTCGTAAAGGAGCTCCTGAAGTAAACATTTCAAATAGTACTACTTTCAGTAGTCCGTTTGTAACACCTGAATTTCAGAATACTTATGGCTCGGAAACAGGAGATTTTACCAGTTGGGGAAGTAAATTAGCTACTCCTACAGATTATGATCCGTTGGATTTCTTCCAGACAGGTTATAATGTAAGTAATTCTGCCAGTATCTTAACCGGTTCCGATACCAATCAGACCTATTTGTCATTGGGTGCAGTAAATGCCCGTGGTATTATTCATAATAATGACATGGATCGTTACAATGTAACTTTACGTAACTCCAGCAGTATGTTGAATGACCGTCTGACTATGGATTTGTTCTTTATGTATATGCGGGTAAATGAACAGAACATGTTGGCACAAGGTCAGTACTTTAATCCATTAGTACCTGTTTATCTGTTCCCTCGTGGTGATGATATGAGAAAATATCAGACCTTCGAGCGTTATGATGCATCTCGTAACTTTAAGACACAATACTGGCCTTATGGCGATCAGGGTATGATGATGCAGAACCCGTATTGGATTACCGAACGAGATATGTTTAATAACAAGAAAAATCGTTATATGTTTGGTGGTAGTTTGGCTTTCAAGATTAACGATTGGATGAATATCTCAGGCCGTGTACGTTACGATGGTACAGAAGAGGTGAGAACCAAGAAGTATTATGCTTCTACCTTGGCTTTGTTTGCAGGCTCAGATATGGGTGCTTATTATAAAGATGAAATTGCTACTACTCAGATTTATGCCGATGCAATGTTGAATGTAGATAAATATATCGGTGATTTCTCTTTGAAAGCTACTTTGGGTGCCAGCATTCGTGATACTCAATACGATTATTCAAGCATGGGTGGTCCGTTGCAGAGTACAGCAAACGTATTTACTTATTCTAACCTGAATCTCTCCAGCTTGCGTGTTGCCCAGAATGGATATCACGATCAGACACAAGCTGTCTTTGCTACAGCACAGGTAGGATATAAGAGTATGGCTTATCTGGATTTGACAGGACGTAATGACTGGCCTAGTACAATGGGTGGTACAAAATATCAGAATAAAGGTTTCTTCTATCCGTCTGTAGGTGTATCGGCTATCCTTACAGAAATGTTGCCTATCAAGTCTGATATACTTCCTTTTCTGAAAGCCCGTTTCTCTTTCAGTAAGGTAGGTAATGCGTTGATGCGTTATATTCCTATTTCTACTTATCCGATTGAAAACGGTTATCCTCAGACTACTACTTATTTGGTTGACCCAGATTTGAAACCGGAATCTACCAAATCATATGAAGTAGGTATCAATGCCCGCTTGTTCAATAATAAGTTGAATTTTGATTTGACATTGTATAAATCATTGACTTCAAATCAGTTGTTTAACCCGACATTGCCGTCTAGTTCAGGTTATACTTCTTATTATGTAAATGCTGGATGTGTAGAAAATAGAGGTATTGAATTAAGCGTAGGATTTGACCAGGATTTAGGTCCGGTGAAATGGAATACCAATGTGACCTATTCTATCAATGACAATACAATCAAGGAATTGCTTCCAAGAAAACAACTGCCTACTGGTGGATATGTAGAAATGCATGAAATGAATATGGGAGGAACAGACAGTTATCGTATGGTCTTGAAAGAAGGACACTCTATGGGTGACATCTATGTAAATACATTGAAGACAGATGAACATGGATATATTATCGTAGACTTGATTTCTCAGAAAGTAACAGCCGATCCAGATAATTTTGTATATGCAGGTAATGCCAATCCGGATTATACTATTGGTTGGAGAAATAACTTCGAATGGAAGGGTATTTCTTTAGGAGTCCTTGTAAACGGTCGTTTTGGTGGAGTAGGAGTTTCATCTACTCAGGCTAAACTCGATTACTATGGAGTTTCTAAGGCTTCTGCTGAAGCACGCGATCGTGGTGGTGCATTGGTTAATGGTCAGTTAATCCCTGCAAAAGATTATTATCAGACTATTGGTGGTGGTACATCAGGTATTGGTTCTATGTATGTATACGATGCAACCAATATCCGTTTGGCTGAATTGTCTATAGGTTATGATATCCCAGTCAATAAATGGGTAAGTTGGATTAAAGGTGCACATGTTGCTTTTATCGGACGTAACTTGTTGATGTTCTATAACAACGCTCCTTTCGACCCGGAATCAACTGCAAGTACAGGAACCTATTTCCAGGGAATTGATTACTTCATGCAGCCAAGCCTTCGTAATTTAGGTTTCTCTGTAAATCTGAAGTTCTAATGTTAATCTTAATTCTTGAATATTATGCTGATAAATAAAAAACACATTTATAGGAACATGCTTGTCGCTTGTATGGGAGTTTCTCTTCTGACAGGTATGAATAGTTGTACTGATAAGTTTGATGAATGGAATACCAATCCTCATGAAGCTACAGACGATATGATGGACAGAGATGACTTGCGTACAGGTTCTTTCTTTGTTCAGATGCTGAAAAATGTATTTGTATTGGAACAATTGGCAGCCGATGGTACGGGTATCGGAGCAAGTACTTATCAGATTATCAACAATCTGGCGGGAGATGCTTTTGCCGGATATACAGGTGCCAATAACATTTGGTTTGGAGGCTCTAACTTTCTGACTTACAATATGACCGTGACCTGGAGAGATACTCCTTACGAACGTGCTTTCGTTGGAGTGATGAATCCATGGAAAGAAATCAATAAGTTTGCCTCAGAACGTCCTCAGGTGGCTGCAGTGGCTACGGTTGTAAAGATTTTAGCCATGTTGAGAACTACCGATATGTATGGCCCATTACCTTATACTCGTTTTGGGAATGGAGAGTTGTATAATCCTTATGACAGCCAGGAAGATATCTATAAATCCTTTTTCAAGGAATTGGATAATGCAATTGCTGTCCTGACGGATGTTCATTCCAAAGACCAGTCTACAAAGGTACTTGAGAAATACGATTTCTTGTATAGCGGTAATGTAGAAAGCTGGATTAAGTTTGCCAATTCTTTGAAGTTGCGTATGGCCATGCGTACCTGTTATGTAGATGGCTTTGAAGTCGATGGAAAGAACTCACAGAAGTTGGCTGAAGAGGCTGTTTCTCATTCTGTTGGGGTAATGACCGGTGCTACAGATGTGGCAGCTCTGTTACATCATACAGATTTCAGCTATCGTCATCCGTTGTTTGTGATTGGTCCGGGAGAGTTCGATGATACTCGTATGGGAGCTACCATGGATTCTTATTTGAACGGTTATAAGGACCCGCGTATCAGTAGTTATTTTGCAATATCTGGAAATGGAGACTATACAGGTATACGTACGGGAATTGAAATTAACCGTGATAAATATACCACAGACGACTTTTCAGAGCTTGCAATCAGTGCTGAAACCAAGTTGGTATGGATGAATCCTGCTGAGGTATATTTCCTTCGTGCCGAAGGAGCGCTTCGTGGCTGGAATATGAATGGTACTGCTAAAGATTTGTATGAACAAGGGGTACGTACCTCTTTTGAATATTTGGGAGTATCAGGAGTAGATGCTTATTTGGCTGATGGTGAAAGTGTGCCAGCACCTTATGACGACCCGGCCAATAGCGGTAACAATGTAGATGAAGGTAGCTCTTTATTAGGAAAAATAACCATAAAATGGGATGAAGAGGCTGGATTCGAAGAAAATCTGGAACGTATCATTACACAAAAGTGGATTGCCATTTATCCGGACGGACAAGAAGCATGGTCTGAATTCCGTCGTACTGGTTATCCTAAAGTATTCCCTGTAGTGGTAAATAATAGTGGTGGAACAGTTAATACAAATGAACAGGTTCGCCGCATACCATTCCCTTCTACCGAATATCGTGACAATGCCGCAAATGTGGCAGCAGCAGTAGCTTTATTAGGCGGTGATGATAATGGAGGTACACACTTGTGGTGGGATAAAAAGAATAAATGATTACTTCTAAATTTATATTGTTATGATGACTTTTAAAACAAAAATAAAAACGCTGTGTTCCGCTTTTGCATTAGCTGGGGCATTATTCTCTTGTACAGATGTGGAGAATTTGGAAATTCAGACACCTTATACATATAGCGACCAGTATTATGAAAACTTGCGTGCCTATAAGGCTTCCGATCACCAGATTTCATTTATGTGGTTTGCCGATTATACTTCCAGCCATAGTTTAGGTATTCGTTTTATGGGATTACCGGATAGTTTGGATATCTGTAGCTTGTGGGGAGGAGTTCCTAATCCTAAAGATCATCCCTTGGCTTATGAAGAAATGCGTTTCTGTCAGCAAGTGAAAGGTATGAAATTTACTTATGTTACTTTTCCTGGAGTTAGTAATTTGGAATGGGTAATGAGTCATCCGGAGGAGGAGCGAGTAAAAGTATATGGCGATTCCTTGTTGCGCATTGTATACAATAATGGATTGGATGGTATGGATTTGGACTATGAAATTCAGGGAGACTGGATGCATGGAGCCAATTTCGTAAAATTGATTGAATATTTGGGACAGTTCATAGGTCCAAAAGGAAAAGATCCAAGTAAATTGCTGATTGTGGATGGTTGGCCAATTGATGGAGGATATGAATATTTGAGTTATTTCATAGCTCAGGCTTATCATAGTTATGGAGCTTCCGATTTACAGAGTAGATATAATGAAGTTGCAGCCCATGGTCTACCACCTGAAAGATACATTGTGACAGAAAATATGGGTGACTATTATGCAACAGGTGGTACTCCATTTACAGAAGCTGATGGAAATACAACCAGCATTTTAGGAGGACAATTGTATTCATTGGAAGGTATGGCTCGTTGGAACCCGACACAAGGTAAAAAAGGAGGATTTGGTTCTTTCTTTGGTCAGAGAGATTATAACAATACTCCTCCTTATAAATACTTTAGATTAGGTATCCAAATTCAAAATCCTGCAGTAAAATAAAAAAGAAACGATTATGAATGTACAAAAAATAGGAAACAGCCTTTTAGGCTTGTTCATAATGTGCTTTACCACTTTATTTGTATCTTGTTCAAAAGATGAAGCATATGATTTTCCTGGAGACTCTGGTAAAGTCTATGTTCGTATGCAGACTTCTTATACAGTAAATAGTGTAGCCAATGTAGCTGAATTTACAGTTCGTAAGACTTTGAACGGAGCTTTTGGGAATGGAACCATATCGTTCCCTGTACGTTCTACAATGCCTGTAGACGGTGAAATAAGAGCGCTTTTCGATGTAGATAATTCTTTGATTGAGACTTATAATGCAATTCATCAGACGGATTATCAAAAGATGAATTCTGATATATTAGTCTTTAATAAAAAAGATTTAGTTATTGGAAGTGGTTCTATGCAATCAGAAGAAGAAATTGTAGTCTCTTTTGATGAGGAAAAGACTGAAACTTTAGAGGTCGGTAAGTATCTTGTACCAATAAAGTTGGTTAATGTAGAGGGAGGTATGGAGATTAGCTCTAATTGGAATGTCATTTATTTGATTCTTGAAGTAGTGGATGATCCATATGGATTCCCAGCAGCAGATAAAACGAAGTGGACTGTGATAGACTGTTCTTCGGAGGAAACTGAAGCAGAGAATGCTCCTGCATCTAATGTATTGGATGGAGATATCTCTACTATTTGGCATACAGAGTATGATAAGAATCAACCGAATCCTCCTCATACTATTACTATAGATATGGGTGAAGTAGGTAATATGGTTGGCTTCTGTTATACTACAAGAAGCTCAGGTTCTGGCTGCCCATTGGGATTAAAGGTAGAAGTAAGTGCCAATAATGTTAATTGGGAAGAAGTGGCTACCTATGGTGATGATGAGCTGCCAACAGGAGGTAGTGCAGAATGTAAGAAGTTCTTTGAGGAGCAGAAAGCTGCGCGTTATTTCCGTTTAACGATTACTAAAGCGGGACAAAAATATTGGGGAAGTATATATGAAAGTCATTATGCTTGTCTTGCAGAAGTAGGTGCATTTTTATTAAATAAATAAAAAGAATGATTATGAAAAAGATATTTGGATTTTTCCTGACAATGATGTTATTGGTCAGCTGTCAGGAAGTAGCTGATTTTAAAGATGTAATTTATTTTACTGGAACGGAAGATTCTCCTCGTATCACTTTTACTATAGAGGAGCCTCGTGATATGGGTATTACAGTTACAGCAACTAATAAGGTTACTACAGATACACGAGTTCTTTTGGAGGTAGGTGATCAACAAATGCTTGATGCATACAATGCTCAAACAGGGAAGAAATATGTTATGCCTCCTGCTGGAAGTTTTAATTTGGATAAGAATGAAACTATCATTAAGGCTGGAAACTATGTGTCAGAATCGGTAAGATTTGGAGTGACTTCATTAGATGATTTTGTAGAAGGTACAAATTATTGTGTACCATTGGTTATTACGGGTACAGATGGAGATATGCCGGTATTAGATGCTTCTCGTATAATGTATGTAGTGATTAACCGTACTATTATATCAAAGGCTGTAGATTTGCACGGACGGTGTGGATTTAATGTTCCTCAATTTATAACAGATCCCCGAGTTTCGGCTTTAAGTCAAGCGACTATGGAAATTCGTGTACGTGTGAATAGTTTCCCGTCCGAATCTGCCAATCCGGGTATTTCTTCTTTGATGGGTATTGAAGAAAACTTCCTGTTCCGTTTTGGTGATATCAGTATTGAGAAGAATCAGTTGCAGTTGGCTCCGGCGGTAATTGGCGGTAAGAAATACTTTACTACTGGCGAAACTCGTTATACTACCGGTAAATGGCATCAGGTAGTATGTGTATACGATGGCTCTTCTACTTCAATCTATGTAGATGGAAAACTGGATGTGAAGTTCAGTGCCGGTCCTGGTACAATCAATTTGAATGATGATTATTTTGATGGTTTCTGGTTTGGTCAGTCTTGTGGCGGACGTTATCTGGATGGAGCTATCAGTGAAGCACGCTTCTGGACTCGTGCATTGACGCTTAATGAAATTCAGGACAATGCTTGCTATGTAGATCCGAAAACACCGGGCTTGTTGGCTTACTGGCGTTTCAATGCGGTTCAGGAAGACGGCCGAGTATTGGATGAAACCGGTAATGGATTTGATGCCATTCCTCATGGCTCATATACATGGATTGAAAATGTGAAATGTCCATATTAAGGCTTCTTGTCTATAGATTAAGGTTAAATAGTTAAAGAACAATTTAGGGTTTGAAATCGGGGAACCACGACAGTTGTGAAACCATTGTGGTGACCCGATTTTTTATGTCTTGAAAAATTGTAAGAATAAAAGATTACTATAAAAAACAAATAAACTATGAAACATTCCATGAAATACGCAGCGATGGCCGCTTTGACTGCCATGTGTTTATCGTGTACCACAAAGCAGCCTAATCCGTTGGCTAAAGAGATTTTGAATAATCCAGATCTTCAGGTTGTAGACAGTATGGGACGATTCATTCTTTCTCAGGGCTTCAATGCTGGAAGCGGATATTCTCAGGTATGGGCCAGAGACATGAATACCTTTATCGAAACAGCTTGTGAGGTGGTAAATCCGGAAGAGATCAGAGGTGCCTTGCTGGTGTTTTTTGCACTTCAACAGCCTAACAATGAGATGATAGACGGGTATGTACTGAAAGGCGAATTTAATTGGGGAGATCCTAAACCTTATTATTCGGATGCAGCACCCGATCATGTGGGCTTTAAAAATACAGTAGAAACCGATCAGGAAACATCACTTATTCAGATTATAGGAAAGTATATTCGTAAGACAGGTGATAAATCAATCCTGAAAGAAGTGGTAAACGGTCAGACTGTTTATGAACGGATGGTAAAAATGATAGACTATCTGATGACTGAAAAATATGATTCCAAATATGGATTGCTGACCGGTGCACTGACTTCCGACTGGGGCGATGTACAGGCTGATAATGAGGATCCATGCGATATGAATGAACATTCGGTGGTGACGATTGATGCATACGACAATGCCATGTTTGCCATTGCATTGGGATATATGGCGGAGATGAGTGAAGGAGAAGACAATGCAAAATGGGAAAAAATGCGAAAAGAGATTGTAGCCAATACGCGTAAGCATTTATGGGATGAGGCTGCCAACAAGATTATTCCTCATGTCTATCCGAACGGTACACCTGATATTGTGGATTTTGATGAAAACAAGATTCATTATCATGGAGGAACTGCAATTGCCATTGAGGCCGGTATACTGGAACACGATGAAATTGGTATTGTAAATACACAGATGGTGAGAAATGTACAGCAGTCGGGTATGCCTTCTATTGGTCTTACTGTATATCCTCCTTATCCGGAGGGATTCTTCCGTGGTGGAATGGCAAAAGCATATGTCTATCAGAATGGAGGAGACTGGACTTGGTTTGGTGGACGCATGATTCAACAGCTGATTGCCAATGGATACATCGAAGAAGCTTATGCTGAAATTACTCCAATGATAGACCGTGTGATAAAGAATAAGGGCTTCTATGAATGGTACGGACAGGGAGGTGTTCCCAGTGGTTCCGGACATTTTAAAGGTTCGGCCGGAGTATTGTGTAAAGCGATTGAGATGCTAAGAGAATGGGCAGAGAATAATAAGTAATGCTTCTTGCTCAGGATATTGGAATATAATAATAAAATCGCCAGCTGATTCATACCGAATAAGCTGGCGATTTTGTTTTTGAATATACTTAAAGTGTATTCTTGAAGAATACTTATTTGTACGATTTCTTATAAATATCCAGAACTTCTGCATCGGTCAGCGGACGAGGATCGAGTGTAAACAGACCACCCATGGTGTCGCGTGCATTCTGTACCATCTTCGGCAGATCTTCTTCCTTGAGTCCCCAGTCACTAAGCTTCAGGTCGTGTACGTTACAAGCCTTTTGCATCAGTACCAGTGCATCGATGAAATCACTTGGGCGGTTGCTCTTTTTCTGTGTCATTACTTCTGCCATTTTCATGTAGCGCTTCATGCAGTCGTTGCGGAAGGTTTCGAAGTAAGCTTCACTAAGGGCTATCAGTCCGGCACCGTGTGGAAGTTGGGGATAATATGCACTCATGGCATGTTCCATGGAGTGTTCGGAAGTACAGCTGGAAGTCGATTCTACCAATCCGGCCAGTGTACTTGCCCATGCCACTTTAGCACGTGCTTTCAGGTTCTTGCCGTCGGCTACAGCTACCGGAAGATATTTGTACAGCAACCGGATTGCTTCCAAAGCATAAAGGTCGCTGATAGGAGTGGCACAGTTGGCAATGAATCCTTCGGCTGCATGGAAGAATGCATCGAATCCCTGATAAGCGGTAAGGTGTGGAGGGATAGAGATCATCAGTTCCGGGTCGATGATAGACAGTACCGGGAAGGTAAGCGGACAACCGAAACCGATTTTTTCCTGTCGTTCTTCATTGGTGATAACTGTCCAGGGGTCGGCTTCCGTACCTGTACCGGCTGTAGTCGGGATAGCCACAATCGGGAGTGCTTTGGTGACTGGTCTGCCCTTGCCGCTTCCACCGATGATATAATTCCAATAATCACCTTCGTTGCAAGCCATGACAGCAATCGACTTGGCCGAATCGATGGTGCTTCCTCCTCCTAAACCGATGACAAAGTCGCAACCACTTTCACGGCAGATAGCAGCAGCTTCCATTACGTGCGATTTTATAGGATTGGGTAATATTTTGTCGTAAACAATGGATGCGATATCATTTTCAGTCAGTAAGTTGACAACTTTATCCAAATAACCGTATTTTTTCATGGATGTTCCGGCTGATATCACAATCATCGCTTTTTTTCCGGGAAGTGTTTCCGTTGCTAATTTCTTAATCTCACCACAACCGAACACGATACGTGTAGGGATGTGCAAATTGAAAACTGGATTTGCATTCATAATAGTATTCCCTTTAAAGTTCGTATTCTCAAATATAGTGAAATTCATGTCATATTTTAGTAATATCTGTGTTAAAAATGATAATAGAGGAAAATTTGAGGGTTGAATAGGCGATAAAAAGAAAAAGAAGTATAGGTTGCTGTGGTTGGTATTGCCTTTTAATTGGCGTCGTTGGCTGTCCGTTCGGCGTCGTCGGCTCTACGGACAATGGCGCTGAACGGACAGCCGACATCGCTGATTGTAGATTAATATTTGTAAGAACAGGGAGTGTTATTCTTTCGTTCCTGATATTATGCCTGCTTCTTGTAGCTGTATATAGCCCAGCAGTACAGAGTGGTGGCAAATCCGGATAGAGTGAGCAGTTGCGATATAATATCGGCAAAAGAACTGCCTTTCAGATAGACCATGCGCATGATTTCCATAAAGTATCGTAATGGGTTGAGGTAGGTGAGGGTTTGTGCCCATTCGGGCATACTGCCGATAGGGGTAAAAAGACCACTCATCAGAATGAAAATCAGCATGCAGAACCACATGACAAACATGGCTTGCTGCATAGTAGATGAATAGTTGGAAATAACCAGTCCGAGACCGGAGACCACCAGAATGAATACCAATGCGGCCAGATAAATGGTGCATAGATTTCCTTGGGGAGTGATGTGGTAGACCAGTGCTGCAAGACCGATACACAGATTCAATACCAGAAAGCCTATCATCCAATAGGGGAGTAGCTTACCTAAGGTGAAAGTGATACGACTGACAGGACTTACGTTCATTTGTTCAATGGTTCCGGTTTCTTTTTCACTGACGATATTCAGGGCTGGAAGAAAGCCGCAGATCATGACCAGTATCATGGTCATTAATGCAGGAACCATAAACATCTTGTAATCCAAATGTGGGTTGAACCGATAGCGTATGGAGGCAGTGCTTTGTTGGGGCATAAGAATCTGCTGCAGATAAGAGCTGCCCAGTGCTCCTTTCGTTCCGTCTACCGAGTTGGCTGCAATCAGAATAGAAGCTGTCCGACCTTGGATTTGCTCTTTTTCAAAGCCGTGTGGTATTTCCATCACAATGTCGGCACGACCTTTTTCTATGGCCTCTATACCTTTGGGGTAAGTAGCCGGCAGTTCGGTGAGTTTGAAGTAAGGAGATGCTTCGATACGGTGTACCAGCCGCTCGGAAGAAGGACTCCGGTCGTTGTCGATGACGGCAATGCGAAGATCTTTTATCTCCAATGTAGCCGCCCAGGGAAGTACCAGCATAATCATACACGGAAATATAAACAGTAGCCGGGGCAGAAAACTATGGCGTCGGATTTGTCTGAATTCCTTTTCTATCAGATAACGTAATGTCATAGGTGTAAGTTTTTTAAGTTTTTGAGTTCTTAAGTTCTTTGGTTAAGTTGCCAGTTTATCATGGACATATAGACTCAAATATATTATTCTAATCGGTTGTTAAACTTGCGGATGGTAAGGCCGGTCAATAGGATTCCCATCAGTAAGAGCACGCTTACTTCTTGCCATACATAGGCGAGGGGAACACCTTCTATCATGAGTTTGCGTACAATGCTGACATACCATCGGGCAGGGATGAGGCAGGAGAGTCCCTGAAGGATGGGAGGCATGCTTCCGATGGGGAAGATGATACCCGACAGAATGATAGTCGGTATCATCAATACCATTGCCGAAACTAACAGAGCGGCCACTTGGGTACGGGTAAGACAGGAGATAAGCAATCCCAATGCCAGTGAAACAAATATAAACAGCAGAGAAACTCCCAGCAGGCTGCCCAAGTTGCCGGCTACCGGTACATCGAGTACAAAGACTGACAATAATAGAATGGTAGTAAGGTTCAGTACGGAGAGCGCAAAATAGGGTATTGCTTTGGAAAGAATGACCAGAAACGGATGGACGGGAGAGACGAGCAATAGTTCCATCGTACCGGTTTCTTTTTCACGGACAATGGAAATGGAAGTCATCATGGCACATATCAGCATCAGAATCAGTCCCATTACCCCCGGAACAAAGTTGTAGGCGCTTTTCATTTGCGGATTGTATAGTAATCTGTTGTGTACAAGCAGAGAAGGATGTACTTTACCTGCATCGGCAAGTGTGGCTTGTGCCGTTCTGATGATTCCGGAAGCATAACTGCTGCGGGTGAGGGCCAGATTGGGGTCGGTTGCATCGGCAATAATCTGAATCTGTTCTGTATCGAAACGTTGTCGGTTGAAATCCGGGGGAAAGGCAATGGCCAGTTCAATTTTGTTTTTCCGGAAAAGGACTTCCAGCTCTTCGGGAGAGTGTACAATGTATTTTACGGTGAAATATTCGTTGGCATCGATGCGGTCGATAAGATATCGTGTATCGGTGTCTGTAGAAGAAACCAATATAGCGGTCTGTACATTTTTTACTTCAGTAGAAATGGCAAACCCGAAGAGGATAATCTGCACGATGGGCATACCGATAAGAATCAGTAACGTTCGTTTGTCGCGCAGGATATGATAAAATTCTTTTCTGACAAAGGCGATAAACTGTTTCATACATTGAGAAATTTGTAAGGTTACTATTCGCTTCGTTGCGCTTCACGGGCCAGTTTTTGGAAAACTTCGTCCATGTCTTTTGCCTTGAAGGTAGCTTTGAGCCCTGCCGGTGTATCAAGAGCACGGATGCGTCCGTCAACCATCATGGAGATACGGTCGCAGTATTCCGCTTCGTCCATGTAATGAGTGGTTACAAAGACTGTAATGCCTTGGTTGGCGGCCTGATAAATCAATTCCCAAAATTGTTTTCGGGTAGCGGGATCTACTCCGCCGGTAGGCTCGTCGAGAAAAACCAGACGTGGATGATGGAAGATGGATATTGAGAAGGACAAACGTTGTTTCCATCCTAAAGGCAACTGTCGGACCAAGGTATTCCGTTCATCGTATAAACCGATGCGTCGCAGCATTTCCTCCGTGCGGGGAGCGATTTCTTTTTCTGCTACTCCATAAATACCTGCGAAAAGACGGACATTCTCCCGTACTGTAAGGTCTTCGTACAACGAAAACTTCTGACTCATATAACCGATGTGTTTTTTGATTTCCTCGCTTTGGGTATATACATCGTATCCCAAGACTTCTGCCTGCCCTTCTGTAGGAAGACTCAGACCACATAGAATACGCATGGCGGTAGTTTTTCCTGCACCGTTTGCTCCCAGAAAACCAAATATTTCTCCACGCTTTACTTCGAAGGAAATATGGTCTACTGCAGTGAAACGACCGAACCGTTTGACCAGTTGTGATACCCGTATGATGGGGGTATCATCGGCAGAAGTGCTATCGTGATGAAGGGGGGAAGGGCAAAGAATATCTTTAAACCGTTCCAGTATAATAGAGGGAGTATCGATGCCTGATATATAACCTTCGCGGATGAAGGCGATACGGTCGCAGCGTCGGGCTTCGTCCATGAAAGGAGTGGAAACAACGATGGTTACTCCCCGTGTCTGCAACCGGTGGAGCATTTGCCAGAGCTCTTTGCGGGAAACCGGGTCGACTCCGGTAGTTGGTTCATCGAGAAAGAGGATTTCCGGATTGTGTATCAAGGCACAGCATAATGCCAGTTTTTGCTTCATTCCTCCCGATAAGGCTCCGGCACGCCGGTGACGGAAAGGGGCTATCTGTTCATAAATCTCTTTGATTTGTCCGTAGTTTGCTTCTACTGTGGTATGGAATACCGTGGCAAAGAAGGTAAGATTTTCTTGTACTGTCAAATCTTGATACAGCGAGAACCGACCGGGCATGTAGCCTATCCGTTGCCGTATTTTCCGATAGTCGGTAAGTACATTGAAACCACATAATTCTGCCTGGCCTTCGTCGGCAGCCAATAGGGTGGTGAGGAGGCGAAACAAGGTTGTCTTTCCGGAACCGTCGGGACCGATGATTCCAAACAGTTCTCCTCGTTTTACGCTGAACGATACATCGTGCAGGGCTACCGTCTTTCCGTAACGCTTGCCGAGGTGACTTACCTGAATAATAGGTTTATCTTCTTGTTTCATTTTGTGCAATTTTTACTTATTCTTTGTGGAAAACAACTTCTCCGTACATCCCCAGTTTGATGGCACCATCATTGCGGACTGCAATTTTTACTGCATAAACCTGATTGGCACGTTCGTCATCGGTCAGTATGGTTTTGGGAGTAAACTCAGCTTCATCGGCTATCCACGTCACAGTGCCGGAGTACTCTTTCCGTTTCTTGTCACCAAAATCGGCATATACAGTAGCTTTTCCTCCCAAACGAACCTGGGCGAGTTGCTCCGAAGTGACATAGGCGCGCAGATAAAGATGTTCCATATCGCCTATCTTGAACAGGGGCTTTCCGATGTTTGTCACTTCGCCGGGTTCGGCGTATTTGACTAAAACAGTTCCATCGATAGGGGAGAGGATGTGGCACTTTTTCAACAAATCTTCGGTCTGTGCAATCTGGATTGCTACCGAGGAACTTTGTTCGTTGAGGCTTGCTGTATTGTTCTCCAAAGAAGAAATTTGTGCTTCCAGCTGGCGGTTGAGTACGGCTATCTGTGAGTCCCAATCATCCAGTTGTTTGCGGTTGGCAGCATTGGCCTGAATCAGATTCAGGGTACGGGTACGTTCTTTCTGTGCAGTGGCGATTTGTGCTTTTGTAGCTGCAATCTGCTTTCGGATGTCCGGACGTTGTTTGTCTACAGATTTCATGCTGGCCTCCAGTTGAAGTTTTTTCAGATAGAGTTGGATGGTATCCACCAGCCCGACCTCTTCTCCACGTTTCAGGCGGTTTCCTTCTTCTGCATTCAGGTAAAACAACTTCCCGTTTGATTCGGAAGAAACGATGATTTCTGTGGTTTCGAATGTCCCTGTGGCATCAAAATTCTGTTCGGAGCGGCAGGAGGAGAACAGAAAGGCATATAGAACAAAAAGAAAAGATATTGTTTTCATAACAAGATTTGTTTAATGACTATTTTATATATTATTCGTTTGTAATGTGTTTTTGCTGGTAAAGTTTCATGAGCAACTGGATTTCGTGCAATGCTTTGTTTTGCTTGGCCAGACTTTCGTGTGTCAGTTCCCGCAGCATTTCGGTTACAGTCAGTGTACCATTGGCAACCTTAGCCTCGGCGGCTTTACGTATGTTGATTCGCAGGCGAATCATTTCATCGTCTTCTTCCATTTGTTTCCGTAGAGAATGAATAGCCTGTTCTTGTTCTGTTAAAGCAATCCGGGTGTTTAGCAAGAATACATCTCTGTTGTTCTGTACTTGCAAACGTTCGGTATGTAGCTTCTTCCGGTCGTTTTTCAAAGTATAAAGACTTCCGAACCGCCAGCTCACTTTGGCTCCCACAATAAAATAAGGTTCAAAGGAATCTTTAAGCATATTGAGTCCGGGATTGCCGTAAGCTCCTTGTGCAAAAAGACTGAAACGAGGCATGTATCCCGTTTTCAGGCTTTGTTCCTTGATGTGGAGGGTCTGTTCCTGCGCTGAGTAAAGAGCCAGTTCCGGTCGGTTGATTGAAAGGGAGGTATCGGATAGAGGAAGGTCGGGCTTTTGTAAGAGGGTATTTGTATTTACTTCTTCTCCCATAAACAGACTTAGCATACGGAGATAGGCATTACGGTTACTTTCTATTTGTATGCGTTGCTGCCGGGTATTCAAGATTTCTACACGTACAGCATCTACATCTGCCTCGTTGGCTATGCCGTAAGTGCAGTAGGCTTTTATATTGACGAGGTTTCGCTGTAATTCCTCTTGTAATAGAGCGTTCTGATCCAGTTGCTCATTGAAAAGGAGAATACCGAAAAACAATTGGTTGATTCGTTCTCTGAGTGCATACATGTTTACATCCAACTGTCTTTCAGCCTCTTCTCCTTGAGCCTGCACTTGTGCTTTCTGGGAGTGAATCTGTCCTCCGTCCCAAATATTCTGGCTGACTTCCATCATAATTTGATATTGGTCTTTGGACATGCCTTGGAAATCAAGGTTGGGCAAAGTAAACGGGAGTGTCGTGGCATCGCTTTGATACGATACTTTTCCATGGAGACTGATTTGAGGCAGGTTGCCTTTGGCTGCATTGGCAAGCGTATAGCTTGTGGACCGTTCTATTAACTGATATTGTCGGGAGAGCGGATAGTTGGCCTGTGCCTTTTGCTGACATTCTTCCAAGGTCAGTTGGGCGTAGCTATGTATTCCCATGCAGATGCATAGAATAAGGAGCAGATTCCGTTTCATTTCAACTTTTCTTTAAGGTTTCTATGACAAAGGTATGTAATTCTATTGTTCCTGACAGGTTCTACTTGTTGTGTCGTATGTTCTGTTTGTTCGATAATAGAAGAAAAGACTGATTTTATATTCAATAATAATTATCTTTACAGGAACAAATCTACATTGCTATGGAACAAAAAGAGATGATGCATTTTGCCATTAAGCAGGTGAAAGAGTTTTCTACGGGATTGCGTAATGTTTCACGTTTTGTATCCGATGACTTTGCTTTCATCCGGTGTATTCAAGGTGCTGAGGACTTGATGCATTTTCTTGTGAAATTCCGTCAGCCTTTTCGTCTGATGGAAGGGCGCATAGTGTATATGCGCTCGGGATATATAGATGTGCGTGTGAATTTGCGCGAGATTCGGATTGAACCGCATCAGTTGGTTGTTGCTTCCCGGGGAACTGTATTGCAGGTATTATATATCTCTCCGGATTGTGATTTGTCTATGTTGGCAGTTTCCAATAACTTCATGGAAGATTGGCAGAAAGAAGAGCTGTTGATGTCTTATTTGTCCGGGCGGCTGTATTTGAAGCTTCCATTGGAAGAACAGGAAGAGTGGAGGATGGAATTGATGTGTACCCTGATGTGGGAAGTAATGAATGACAGACCTTTTCCGAAAGAAACACTTCAAAGCCTTGTCTCTGCTTTGTTCCGTCAGATAGAATGTTTTTGTGCGCAGAAACAGACGAAAGATAGTACACGATATACACGGAAGGAAGAAGTTTTCAACAGGTTTCTGGAACTTGTTAATAAGTATGCTGTCCGCGAACGGAATGTCTCGTTTTATGCGGACAGACTGTATCTTACTCCCCGCTACTTGAGTACGCTTATCAGGCAGATTAGTGGGCGAACGATAATGGACTGGATCAATGAAGCCGTTTTACAAGAAGCAAAACTAATGTTGCGGCATAGTGATAAACTGGTATATCAGGTGTCCGATGCGCTCAACTTCCCCAATGCTTCGTTTTTCTGCAAGTTCTTTCGTCGGTTGACGGGAAAAACCCCTAATGAATATAAACAGGAAGTATGGAAAAAGATAGCAGATTCTGAATGACTTGGAAAACAATAGATTGAGTTTGTGTGTTTTAATATTAAATTATACACTTATGAGAAATAGAATTTTAATGATACTGCTTGTAATGGCAGGAAGTTTGGGAATGTATCGCGCCAGTGCGTGTACAGGCATTACGCTAAAGGCAAAAGACGGATCTTATGTTGTGGCGCGTACTATTGAATGGGGAGGAAGTGACTTGAACAGTTTGTATGTGGTTGTTCCTCGTGGATATGCACAGCAGTCGTATACACCGGAAGGAGTGGATGGAATGAAATTTACTGCCCGTTACGGATATGTGGGACTGTCTGTAGAACAGAAAGAATTTGTAGCCGAAGGACTGAATGAAGAGGGCTTGTCTGCCGGATTGTTCTATTTCCCGCGCTATGGTAAATACGAAACTTTCGACAAAACACGGAAAGAAGAAGCTATTGCCGATTTACAACTGGTGAGCTATGTATTGGGAACTTGCAAGAATGTAGATGAAGTGAAACTGGCCTTGGAGAAGGTGCATGTGGTGGCTATTGATCCTCGTGCCGAAACAGTACACTGGCGTTTTTCTGATCCTTCGGGCAGGCAGTTGGTACTTGAAATCGTAGACGGAGTCTTGAAGTATTATGAGAATGCATTGGGAGTTTTGACCAATTCTCCGGGATTTGACTGGCAATTGACAAACTTGAACAATTATGTGAATCTTTTCCCGGGAAGTGCACCGTCACAGAAATTAGGGGATGTCAGCTTGCAGTCGTTTGGAGCGGGCAGCGGTTTCCTGGGTATACCGGGCGATGTGACTCCTCCGTCCCGTTTTGTACGGGCTGCCTTCTATCAGGCTACAGCTCCGCAGCAGGCTACTGGTAAGAGTACTGTGTTGCAGTGCTTTCAGATACTGAACAACTTCGATATTCCAATCGGAATTGAACATGCAGCCGGACAACCGATGGCCGATATCCCCAGTGCTACTCAATGGACCTCGGCTACAGATGTAACAAACAAGCAGATTTATTATCGTACGATGTACAATAGTGCAATACGAAATATAGATTTGAACCGAATTGATTTTACCCGTGTAAAATATAAGGCCATACCTTTGGATGAAGGAAAAGAACAGCCTGTGATTTCGGTCAAGGTGAAATAAATTGAATACTGTGGGTCCTACGAAGTTTGGGACTAATGAGGAAACCGGACTGTTTCAACTGTAAGCAAAAACGTTAAACAAATAGAATTATTTAAGGTAGAACAAAGATTTATTACCCGAAGTGCACTATTTTTGTCTCAGTGATAAACTTTGTTAATTCTTTAAATAATGAATGGTAAAGAAAAGGGAAATATAGGCTGGGTGGATTTGTTGAGAGTGCTTGCCTGTTTTTTTGTAGTGTTTTCTCATTGTTGTGACGGCTTCGTAGGACAGTTTGATGCTAATCGTCAATCGTTTCTGACAGGGGTGTTCTCTGGCAGTCTGGCTCGTCCGTGTGTACCTTTGTTTGTAATGATGACAGGAGTTTTGTTGCTTCCTGTCGGCAAGGAGTATACTTTGCAGAGTTTCTATAAGAAACGTATCGGTCGTATCCTTACTCCGCTTGTATTCTGGTCGCTGGTTCTTCCCACTCTTGCTTTTCTTTATTTCAATTATGTGAGTCCGGATACTCATAATCCTTTGCTTTCTACAGACAATTATACGGTGCACACGTGGTTGCAGCGTCTTTATACCTTTGTGTTCAGCTTTAATTTTGATACGGTACCTTTCTGGTATTTGTATATGCTTATCGGACTTTATCTGTTGATGCCGATATTGAGCAACTGGCTGGTTCAGGCCTCACAGAAAGACATCAGGACTGTACTGATACTTTGGGGTATATCTCTGTTCCTTCCTTACATTAAAATGGCAGCTCCATTTTTGGGGTATCAGGGGAATTATGGTAATATGGATATATTGGGTGTATGCGACTGGAATTCCTATGGCACTTTTTATTATTTCTCCGGATTTATCGGTTATCTGATACTGGCATATTATCTTACTCATTATCCATTGAATTGGAGTTGGAAAAAGACTTGGCTTGTATCGGTCCCCATGTTTTTAATAGGCTATCTGATAACTTCTGTTGGCTACATTATTACACAGAAGTATTATCCGGGAAACTATGCTTATCTTGAAATTGTATGGTATTTCGCCGGAATCAATGTGTTCATGATGACTTTTCCGGTCTTTGTCATCGTACAGAAAACCCGAATCTCTTCTTTACCCTGGCTTTCGCGTATGGCAAGTATGACATTCGGTATTTATTTGTGCCATTATACTTTTGTGTTTATGGCATACGATTTGTTTGATTTCTCCTTTCTCCCGTATTGGGTGCGGATAATCTGCATGGCATGTACTACGTTTGGAGTATGTTATTTGTTGGTTTCTCTTCTTTCGAAGTCTAAGCTGACAGCGCGTTTGGTGAAATAAAACCTTTTAATCTGGAAACTTAAATTAATCTTATATATGGTAATATCAAGAAAAGTAATAGCTGCTTTGGCAGCTGGAGTATTGACTTGTGGGCATGTAGCTGCACAAGAAGCTGATTTCGACTTGTCTTCACAGCGTTCGGAGTCACAGGACGTGTTGCCGGTTCCCGGTAAGAAACTGGATCATCAAGGATTGGTGATTAATCCTGTTCCGCATCAGTTGACAGTAGACCGGAACATCCGTCTGGATGTGACTGGAGGTCTGCGGATCATTGATAAGCAGGAGAAATTTGCCGAAGATTTCGGATTTATCGCAGCTTCGAAGAAAGGAGTGAAACTGACTATCGATTTTGGTACAAAGGTCGCTTCCAGACAAGGTGTGAAAGCCGTTTCAGGTGCTTACGTACTGACAATTGACAAGAAAGGAATTGTAATTACCGGTTATGATGAACAAGGAGCATTTTATGGTATTCAGACTTTGAAGCAGATTATGGAAAGTCCGGTAGCTGCCGAAGGTAATCTTCCTTATATAACTATAAACGACTACCCGGATTTGCCTAACAGAGGAGTGGTAGAAGGTTTTTACGGTACTCCCTGGTCGCACGAAGTACGTATGTCGCTGATTGATTTCTATGGCAAGTTTAAGCTGAACAGCTATCTGTATGGTCCGAAAGATGATCCGTATCACAGCTGTCCGAACTGGCGACTGCCTTATCCGGAAAAAGAAGCGGCTAATATTAAGGAACTGATTCAGGCTTGCCGCCGTAACCGTGTGAACTTTGTATGGGCTATTCATCCGGGACAAGATATCAAGTGGAATGAAGAAGATTATCAGAATCTGGTGAACAAGTTCAATTGGATGTACGATTTGGGTGTTCGTTCGTTTGCTATTTTCTTCGATGATATTTCGGGTGAAGGAACCAATCCGGTCAAGCAGGTGGAGCTTTTGAATCGTCTGAATACAGATTTCGTAAAAGCAAAAGGTGATGTGTCTTCGCTGGTTGTATGTCCGACAGATTATTCAAAGCTGTGGGCCAATCCTACTCCTCAGGGAAGTCTGGCTATTTACGGTAATACGCTCGATCCTTCTGTACAGGTATTCTGGACCGGAGATGTGGTGTGCAGTGATTTGACGAAAGAAACACAAGACTGGGTGAATTCTCGCATCAAGCGTCCGGCTTATTTCTGGTGGAACTATCCGGTGACTGACTATGTACGCCATATTCTGTTGCAGGGACCTGTATATGGTCTTAATACTTCGCTTACTGCCAACGATTTGTGCGGTATAGCAAGTAACCCGATGGAGCATGGTGAGGCTTCTAAACTGGCATTGTATGGAGTAGCCGATTATGCATGGAATACAGCCAACTATAATGCGTTGGATAACTGGGAAAGAGGACTGGAAGTGCTTGTACCTCAGGCAAAAGATGCTTATCGTACCTTTGCTATCCACTCTTCTGATACAGAAAACGGTTATCGCCGTGACGAATCGTGGGAAACAGAAACGTTCCGTATCAGTAATTATACCGATGCGCAATATCAGGCACTCTTGAAGGAGTTTGAAAAGGTAGAGAAAGTACCGGCAGAAATGGAGGCCGGATGTACTAATAAAGGACTTCTGAAAGAGTTGAATCCTTGGTTGCAGGAATTTGGTAAGTTGGGTACGAGAGGAAAGAATGCCATGATGCTTATCAAACAGTATGAAGACGGAAGTGACAATAATACTTTCTGGAATAAATATGTGGAGAACCTGATGTCGGAGGACGACAAGAAAGCTTATAATGCTCATAAATCGGGAACAATGAAGCTTCAGCCGTTCTATGAACATGCTATGGACGATATGGCATACGGCTTCTATACCAAATTAGCTGGAAAGTATCCGAAGGTGAGCAGAGCTATCAGTTCTTTTGCTACTATTCGTTCTACTTCGAACAAACTGATGTTTGATAATGACTCTACTACTTTCTATACTTCAGGTACGGCTCAGAAGGAAGGCGATTGGATTGGAGTAGATCTGGGTTATGTAGAAGATGTGAAGGAAGTGTCTATTTTGCAAGGCCGTAATTCGGTAGACGATGTAGACTATTTTGACCACGCTGTGTTGGAATGTTCGGCAGACGGTAAAACCTGGACAGCTTTGTTGCCGGATTTGAACAAGCAGTATGTAATTCACTGGACAGGTGAGCCGGTCAAGGCACGTTACGTTCGCCTGAAGCGTCTGGATTCGAAAAAGACCAACTATGCCGCTATCCGTTCGTTCGAAGTGAATCCGGCTAAAGTTGAGGCTTTGGGATTCAGTCTGGAAACTGAAAAACCGACACAGGCTTTGTATGCCTTCGATGAAAATCCGGAAACATCGTATGCACAGGAAGGTACTCTGACTTTTGAAATTCCTCAAGGTGTAACCGGATATACTTTCCTGATGAATCAGTCGAAACAGACTGCAGGTATTACTGTTTCGCAACTTGATAAGAAAGGTAATGTCATTTCAGAACTGGCTGTGAAATCTTCATACTTTGAATTGAAGTTGGATAAGAAAGCAGTAAAAGTACAGATTACAGGTACAACCGAAATCTTTGAACTGATTCCACAGTGTAAGTAAGGCCTTAGGTTATTATTCAAATAGAACAGAGAATCCCGATAGGAACTCATCTGACCGGATGAGTTTCGTATCGGGATTTTTTTATTTGGATTTTTGTGCAGTCTATCGAAAACTGACAGTATAATGTCTGTTTAAAAGATCTTGGTTAATCTGAAAACCCTGTATTACTTATCGGATTCGGAGGTGGATGTTGGTTTGTTTACAGGCGATAAGGTTGAGTTATTGTATTCCAAAGTTCCGTTCTCTGGATTATAGCTGAGGTCAAACCGTTGAGGTTTATCTTCAGGATAATCGGGGAAAACTGTGTAGATTGTGGCTCCGTTGTAATGCACTTGTTCTACTTGGGTAATGATTCTGTAGCTGTCGTCTACTGAACTACTGTATTCTATCCAGCCATAACATTCTACTCCATTGTAAGGATATTCATCGGGGGCTTTTATTTTTTGATATAAACTGAGATGAACTGTGGTTGAGCCATCGGAAAAACTTTCTTCCCATTCACCTTTAAAGGGTTTGAGGTCGGGTACGAAGTCGAATGTCCATTTGTTCATGTATACCAATTGCTTTGTGTCAGGTAAATAGCGCAAGGTGTCGGTGCAACTTCCGTCCATTCCCATTATTTCCATGTTATAATCGATGCTATATACTGCATAAAGATTATTGCCTAATGGAGCTATAGAGTCGATATCATAATGGTAGATGCGGCGTGTGGTAGAGAAGTCCATAAAACCATAGGTTTTCTTCCCTTCCGGTCCTGATTCAGAGACAAAAGTAGGCGCATTCATGTTCAACTCAATAATGTGAGGATAAGTGATTCCTGTTTCTGGTTCGGTTACAGGCATTTCCCATCGACCTTCCAGTAAAGTCGGTTCACTTCCGCCGCAAGCTGTCAGTGTGACGGCAGCACATAGGCATGTCATGAAGAGTGTTCGTTTCATTTTATTCGATCTATTTATAGGTTATATATGTAATTTCGATATAAGGCTTTTCAATTTTTATTGTTATATTCTTTCTGCTTTCTGTTCATACTATATGATATATAAATCTTCAATATTGACTTGTGTGTAAAAGTATTGAAAAATATTTACAATACAAGACGCTTGTAAAGATTTTATGTTGTTTTAAGTGGAAAAGTATATAGGGAGAAATACAATAATATCTGTAGTGAATTAAAACAAGGAAAGATATACAGATTATTCTTCATACAGAAGAAGTCGATAGATAAAAAAGAAATCCTCCGAAAGTAAACTTTCAGAGGATTCATCTTTGATTTTTGTGGTGCCACCAGGAATCGAACCGGGGACACAAGGATTTTCAGTCCTTTGCTCTACCAACTGAGCTATGGCACCATTGTTTCTCGTTTGCGGTTGCAAAGGTAGGTAAAGTTTTTTAATCTGCAAACTTTATGACAATAAAATGATGAAAAAATTACTTTTTTATTCTTTCGAGGTGTTGAATACAAGAAAAAGAGGTTGCAATGGCTATGCAAACCTCTTTTCCGTATTGAAAGGATATTTTTGTTATTCTTTTAAAGGGTTCCATCCCTGTGCTTTCAATTCCAGCTCATTGCCATCACGGGTAACCAGTGCACAGCCCAGTTCCGGTTTGGTAATGTGACCAATAACTTTCACGTCTTTGAGTGCAGATACTTTTTCGTGGTCGGTCAGTGGAACTGTAAACAACAACTCGTAGTCTTCTCCACCATTCAGTGCACAAGTACTTAGGTTCATGTTGAACTCTTCGGCCATTACTGCTGTCTGATAGTCGATAGGAATACGTTCTTCATATACGCGGCATCCCGTTTTGCTTTGCGAGCAGATGTGCATCAGTTCTGAAGAAAGTCCGTCGGAAATGTCCATCATGGCAGTTGGTTTGATTCCTGCTTTTGCCAGTTCCTCGATGATGTCGCGGCGGGCTTCCGGTTTCAGGAAACGTTCCAGCAAGTACTCTTTTCCTGCAAAGTCGGGCTGAACATCTTTTTCTCCCTGGAATACTGCTTTCTCACGTTCCATCAGCTGAAGTCCCATGTAGGCAGCGCCCAAGTCGCCCGATACACAAATCAAATCTGTTTCTTTGGCACCGTTGCGATATACCACCTGATTCTTGTCGGCTTCACCGATACAAGTAATCGAGATGGCAAGTCCGGTTACAGATGAAGTCGTATCTCCTCCTACAATGTCGACATGGTGCTGTTCGCAAGCCAGGCGAAGACCGGCATAAAATTCTTCCAAGTCTTCAATGCAGAAACGTTTCGATACAGCCAGTGAAACAGTAATCTGTTTAGGTGTACCGTTCATGGCATAAATATCCGAAAGGTTCACCATAGCCGATTTGTATCCCAAATGTTTTAAAGGAGTATAAACAAGGTCGAAATGTACTCCTTCCATCAATAGATCAGTAGTTACAAGTACTTGCTTGTCCGAAAACTCCAGTACAGCTGCGTCATCTCCTATGCCATACTTGGTTTCCGGGTTATGGAGTTGGATGTCTTGGGTGAGATGCTTGATAAGCCCAAATTCACCCACAGTCGAAATTTCTGTTCTCTGTCCTTCGTGCATATATTAAGCTTTGTTTATAAGTTCTCTCATAATGGTTGTCATGCGAGGCTGTGCTTCGTCTGCTGCACGCTGTACTTCTTCGTGCGATACTTCTACAATCTTACCTTCTACTCCCAAGTCGGTGATGACCGAAATTCCAAATACACGGATACCGCAATGGTTGGCAACGATTACTTCGGGTACGGTAGACATACCTACTGCATCCGCTCCCAAAATACGGAACATCTTGTATTCCGACGGAGTTTCAAAAGTCGGGCCTTGTGTTCCGATATATACGCCCTGTTGTACTTTGATACCTTTCTCTTTTGCGATTTCGAGCGCCTGTGCAATCAATTCTTTTGAGTAAGCTTCACTCATGTCCGGGAAACGTGGACCGTATTCAATGTTCTTTCCGCGCAACGGATGTTCGGGGAAGAAGTTGATGTGGTCTGTAATAATCATCAGGTCGCCTATTTCAAAATTGGGATTTGTACCACCTGAAGCATTGGATACAAACAAGGTCTTGATGCCCAATTCGCGCATTACACGTACCGGGAAGGTTACTTCTTTCATCGAATAACCTTCGTAGTAGTGGAAGCGTCCCTGCATGGCAAGAATATCCTTTCCTCCCAATTTACCGAATATAAGTTTGCCACTATGACCTTCTACAGTTGATACGGGGAAGTTGGGTATTTCTGAATAGTTGATTTCGTATTTATCTGTGATTTCGTGTACTAAACTACCTAATCCTGTGCCCAGAATAATGGCTGTTTCCGGTTGAGTGTGCATTTTACCTTTGAGGAATGCAGCTGTTTCTTGAATTTTCTGTAACATATCTTATAAGATTTTGGTGAAACATTTGTTTTTGCTCGTTCAGAAAACTTACTTCTACAGGCAATACATAGATGTAAGCTTTCAGTTCTTCACAAAGAAGAGGATGATCGATAAGACGGGCGGCATCTTTCTCTGTGATGATGATAAGTCGGTTGTGCTCCGGTAGTTGCCGGAAGTTCTGCAGTATAGTGTCCATATCATTCGCTGTGAAATGATGATGGTCCGGAAAAGTAACCGGCACCACTTGGCTTACATATTTGTGCAGTTCACGGATGATGGCAGTTGGTGAGGCGATGCCCGTAACAAGAAGTATCTGTTCTTCTTTGTGCAAGCTGTGTAGGGGACGCTCCGGCTTTTCTTTTGCAAAAAGCGGTTTCAGCTGGCCATATACCAGTGTGGTGAAATATACCTCCTGACCTTTGTGTGGGGCAATCTGCTGTCGTAGTAACGCTTGTTCTTGCTCATTCAGTATGGAAGGACATTTGCTTACAATAATAATATCTGCACGCTTTTTCCCATATTGTGGCTCTCGCAGTCTTCCTGCCGGAAGCATACAATCCTTCCAAATGGGGCGATGATAGTCTATCAGTAAAATAGACAGGCCGGGTTTAACGTAGCGGTGCTGGAAAGCATCGTCCAGAATGATAACATCCGGCTGTGGTTTTACCCGTCCGTCGGTCAGGCAACGGATTCCATGGCAACGGTCTGCATCTACTGCCATACGGATACGAGGAAACTTGTGCGCCATCTGAAACGGTTCATCACCAATCTGTTCGATTGGAGTGTTACTCTCTGCCAGTATAAAACCTTTCGATTTGCGCTTGTATCCTCTGCTCAATACGGCTACATGATAATCTGTTTCAAGCATACGGATCAGATATTCCGTATGAGGAGTTTTTCCTGTTCCGCCTACTGTGATGTTGCCTACACTGATTACCGGAAGAGGAAAAGACTGTGCATGAAGTATCCCCCAGTCGAACAACTTGTTTCGTATGCTTACCCCAATACGATACAAGGCTGACAGAGGAAGTAACGGATAATATATTTTAATAGACTTTTCTTTCATTCCGGTGTTTATGTGATTAGTTAATGCTCAGTTCGAATGGCAGACGGGCCTGTATACGGTCTGCGTGCTTGATTTGCTGCATAAAGCGTACGCCTGGATAGAAATCACCAAAAGCCGAACGAATCTGACTTTGGATGTAATGGTCAGACTTCAAGTCCAGCAAACGGAACCATTTGTCTTCTTGCGCAGGATAGCTCTGAATACTGTATTCAGTAAGTTCTGCCAACGACGCTGCTTTTTCAACAGCCTGGTTGATACCTCCCAATTCGTCTACCAGATTCAGCTTCTTTGCATCTTCTCCTGTCCAAACTCTGCCTTCTGCAATTTCTTGTATTTTCTCTATCGGCATCCGGCGACCATCGGCACAACGTTGGGTAAACAATGCATATCCCTGATTTACCATTTGTTGTACGAGTGCAGATTCTTCCTGATTGAACGGGCGGCTGAAGTCGCCTAAATCGGCAAGTTTATTCGTCTTTACCCCGTCGAAGCTCAATCCCAGTTTATCTTCCAATAATTTTTGTGCATTGGGAATCATACCAAAAATACCGATAGAACCGGTAATGGTAGTGGGCTCGGCATAAATATAATTTGCTGCACAAGAAATATAATATCCTCCGGATGCTGCATAGTCGCCCATGGAAACGACAACAGGTTTGACTTCTTTGAGCAATGAAATCTCACGCCAGATTTGTTCGGAACCATAGGCACTTCCTCCTGGAGAGTTAACACGGAATACAACTGCTTTTATCTTGTCGTCTTCACGCAGACGGCGTAAATCGTTGATAACAACTTCGGAGTTGATTCCCTCATCATAAGTGTTGGATCCGTTGTCTATTTCTCCAAATGCATAATAAATTGCAATACGATCCTTGTGAAGATTAGATTTTGATGCTGTTTCGGGCACATTAATCATATCTTCCAGTCTCAGTGTAGGAAGTTCTTCTTTTTCTGTACGGCCAGTCAGGGTTTTCAGATAACTCAGTACTTCATCTTTATACATCAGTTTATCTGCCAGTTTAGTCTGGATGTATTCTTGTGCCGGACAGAAACTGAGGTTCTTGTCGGCCAGTGCATTAAGTTCTTCTGATGTTATATGGCGCGAGGCTGAAATATCGTTTACCAAGTTATTCCATATAGATCCGATAAATACTTCAGTCTGCTTACGGTTAGCATCACTCATTTCGTGAGCGATAAATGGTTCGACAGCCGATTTATAAGTACCTACACGGAAAATCTGCATTTCAACTCCAATTTTTTCCAGCAAACCTTTAAGGAATACAGTCTGTGCCGATAATCCCTGCCAGGCAATACTACCAGAAGGGTTGACTGCCAGATTATCTGCTACACTGGCCAGATAATAAGTGCTTTGTGTGTAGTTTCCGCCATAAGCAACGATGAATTTGCCTGATTCTTTAAAGTCTAATAATGCTCTTCTGATTTCTTGCAGTGAAGCAGTAGGGCAAACAAAATTGCCGGCTTCAATATAGATTCCCGCAATAGACTCGTTTTCTTTTGCCTTACGGATAGAGCTTAGAATTTGATCCAAACCATATGTGGAAAAATCTTCACCCAATAATTTGTCTAAAGGACTGGTTTGATAGCGTTCGGCCACATTCCCATTTAATTCTAAAACGAATACCGAACGGTCTTTTACGGTAGTTGTTGTATTTTCTGTAGATGCAACTAATGCTGCAAGGAACATGATTCCTAAAATCATCAGACAGAAGCCGCTGATAAGAAATCCTACGACTGTGGCAAAAGCCATTTTTATAAACTCTTTCATAAGATGTAAGTAGTTTTAGTAATGTGTAAGCTTAAACAAAGTTAGTTTTTTCCTTTGGAAAAAGCAAGTTGCTTATGGTTTTGGAAGTACTTAATAAAAAATAGCATTTCGTAATCAATTACGTGTGCCCAATAAGCAGGGGTGTGAGCTCCTGCATTTACCAGAAATTCATGCTGAATGCCGTGAGCCAGTAGCTTTTCATGAAATTCACAGTTTACTTGAAAGAAGAAATCATCGTAGCCGCAACAAATAATCATGTCCACATCACCAGGTTTGATACGGTTGATTTGATTGATGGCTGTATGTTGCTCCCAAAGTGCTGGATAAGTGCTTTTTTCACCGATTTGCTTTTTCATTTCCCAATTATCTGGAAAAGGACGGATGTCTACTCCGCCACTCATACTACCGGCTGCACCGAAAACATCCGGGTGACGCATGGACAACCACATGGCTCCATGTCCGCCCATACTTAGGCCGGCTATGGCACGGGCAAATTTTGTGGGGCGAGTAGGGTAATGGGAATCTATGTATTCAACCAATTCTTTGGAAATAAAAGTTTCGAACTGTGAACGGGGATTTAATGGACTATCCCAATACCAGCTGTTTTCTCCATCCGGACAGACAATGATTAGTTGGTGTTGGTCTGCATAATCTTTTAGCTCTGGTTTGATTATAAGCCATGTGTCGGCATTACCACTATATCCATGCAGGAGGTAGACGGTCGGGCTGTTCGGCTTCACATCTTTGGGAACAACTACATTGACTTTAATTTTTCGGTCCATAGCAGGACTGTAAATATGGAGAGTGTCTGTAGTAGCGGCATGAATTTGGGAGATAAATAAGAATAAGGTGAGAAAAAGAAAAATGCAATGTCTCATACGAGTAATATTTTTAAGAACAATAATATACAAATGTAAACTTTTTACTTGAAATACAGAAGTGAGACGCAATGATTCCTCTTTTTTTATCTACATTTGTACGATTGAAAATTAAATGACTATGAGTAATAAGAGTATCAATAGTAACAAACAGTTTATGGTAGGCAATGGAATTTTGGCTTTTGGCGTTTTTTTCATTGTCTGTCTGTTTCTGTATTTAGGTTTTCGCTTTCAGCGCAAAGATGGAGGAAAACAAGTCTTTGAAGGCATCTACACCATCTGTGTGGCCGGTAGCTTTTCTGGCGACAGCTTATCTGTTTATGTAAACGACAGTCTGTTGCTCAACAAAACAATGACCGAGGCTGAGGTGAAATTGCAAATCAACCGTTTTGCCGAAGAAAATATGCTGATGGTGGTAGACAATCGTACCGAAGAGATTACTCCCTTTAATTTGAATCCGAAAGGAAGTCTCGTTGAAATACAGAAGAAAAATGGAAAAGTGTTTGTAGAAGAAACTGCACGCTGATTTGCTATAGGAATAGGCATCTTGCCATATTCTGAGGTCCGGTAATAAAAACTTTTTATTGCTACACTTCGAAAACCTGTCTGTAAGAGATGGATGTTTTTCGGAGTGTATTTTTTATCTGTATATAATGGGATTAATTAAATAATTAGTAATTTTGAGTTTCAATAAAATAGAGAATCATGCATCCATTAGAACAGTTTAAGTATTGTCCCAAATGCGGTTCATCTCATTTTGAGGTACACAATGAAAAATCAAAACATTGTGATGACTGCGGTTTTACCTACTATTTTAATTCGAGTGCGGCTACAGTAGCATTTATTTTGAATCATCGCAATGAACTGTTGGTGTGCCGTAGAGCAAAGGAACCGGCAAAAGGTACACTCGATTTATCGGGAGGATTTATTGATATGAATGAAACCGGTGAGGAAGGAGTAGCAAGAGAGGTAATGGAAGAAACCGGCTTGACGGTTATTGATACTGAATATCTGTTTTCTTTGCCTAATACATACTTGTATTCTGGTTTTCTGGTTCATACGCTGGACTTATTTTTCTTATGTAAGGTAGCCGATGACACTCGTCTGCGTGCGATGGATGATGTGGCCGATTCTTTTTGGATGCCTTTGGATAGCATTCATCCTGAAGAGTTTGGTCTTGACTCGGTACGCAGAGGGGTTACCCGTTTTTTGAAGGAGTATGCAAATAAAAAATAAATAAAAAGAGATTATACTGATGAATACAAAGAAATATAAATGGATAGCCGGATGTTTGTGCGCCTTGCCTTTGGTGGTGTCTGCACAGCAGACAGAACCTTTGACCGATCATCGGCGCTTGTTTGACGACGGTAAAGAGTTGTTTTTGCGTCACGACTATGCTGCAGCACAACAGACGTTGATGCAATATGTAAAACAGAATCCACAGGCTGATACATCGGATGACGTCGCATATATGTTGACATGTACTGCTTACGAACTGAATGCTTCTGATCGTCTGGAGCAGTTGGAGAAGTTCTTGGATACTTATCCGGATTCACGCCATAGAAACCGTGTACAGGCACTGCTGGCATCGGCTTATTTTTTCCAGGAAAAATACCTGGAAACAATCGCTACTTTTAAAGGCTGTGATTTGGAGTTGCTCTCCAACGAAGAACGGGATGTCTGTACCTTACGTATGGCTACTGCCTATCAGAAGATTGGTAACTTGCAGGAAGCTTCCATGTGGTTTTCTATCTTGAAGGAGGTCAGTGAAAAGTATCATGCCGATGCAGTGTATAATCTGGCTTATATTGACTACGTACAGAAACGTTACGATGAGGCTTTGGCAGGATTCCGGGAGGTAGAATCGGATGAACATTACCGTAAACTGTCTCCTTATTATATCGCAGATATTTATCTGATAAAAGGAAATTATGAACAGGCGCGTCGCATTGCAGGAGTGTATGCAGAAGCGTATCCGGATGAACCCAATGCAGTGCAGATGAAACGCATTGCCGGAGAAGCGGCATATGGAATGAAAGACTATATGCAGGCAGTACAAAATTTGGAAGTATATTGCTCGGAGGTGAAGAATCCCGACCGTAAGGCTTTGTATGAATTGGGTATGAGTTATGCACAAATAGGAGTATACTCGAAAGCGGCAGCCCGATTGGGAGAAGTGACTACGATGCAGGATGCGTTGGCACAGAATGCATATTTGCATATGGGATTGGCTTATCTGCAACTGAAAGAGCGTAATCAGGCTCGTATGGCTTTTGAACAGGCTTCGGCCACCAATTACGATGCTGCCGTTAAGGAGCAGGCTCTTTACAACTATGCACTTTGTATCCATGAAACCTCTTATTCTCCTTTTGCCGAATCGGTGACTGTTTTTGAACGTTTTCTGAATGAATATCCTCATTCAGCTTATGCAGACAAAGTGAACGACTATCTTGTAGAGGTTTATATGAATACTCGCAGCTATATGGCTGCCTTGAAGTCGATTGCAAAAATCAGTCAGCCGGGTGAACGTATATTAGAAGCAAAGCAGAAACTGCTGTTCCGTTTAGGTACACAGGCTTTTGCTCAGGCTGCCTTTGAGAATGCAATAGAGTGTTTCTCCCAATCTTTGCAACTGGGACGCTATAATCAGCAAACCAAAGCAGATGCTTATTATTGGAGAGGTGAGTCTAAGTACAGACTGGAACAGTATGCAGCGGCAGCTGCCGATTTCCGTCAATATCTGGAGTTTGCACAAGACAAAAGAACAGAAGAGTATGGATTGGCTTTGTACAATTTGGGTTATACTGCATTTAAGCAGAAACAGTATAGCTCAGCTCAAACATGGTTTGCCCGTTGTGTACAGTCGGGAGTCTCGTTGCAGGCTACAGTGATGGCTGATGCGTATAACCGTTTGGGAGACTGTAATTTCTATGCCCGTAGCTTCGAAACTGCTCAGCAGATGTATGCCAAAGCAGCTGCTACCGATACTTCATTGGGCGACTACTCCTTATTCCAGGAAGCATTTGTGAAAGGCTTGCAGCGTAATTATACAGGTAAGATTCAAACTTTGAATCAGATGATAACAGCCTATCCGTCTTCACAGTATTTAGACGATGCTCTTTATGAACAAGGACGCGCATTTGTACAACTGGAAGATAGTGAAAATGCAGTGAAGCGCTATAAACTCCTTGTAGAACGCTTCCCGGATAGTCCTTTATCTCGTAAGGCTGCCAATGAAATAGGTCTTCTGTATTATCAGAACGATCAGTACGCTGCGGCAATAGAGGCTTATAAGACTGTTATTACAAAATATCCGGGCAGTGATGAGGCTCGCCTGGCACAACGTGACTTGCGTTCTATTTACATCGACTTGAATAAGGTAGACGATTATATGGCATTTGCGACATCTATACCTGGAGGAGCGAATTTCGATGTGAACGAAAGAGATTCGTTGACTTATGTCGCAGCAGAAAGAGTCTACATGCGAGGTAATATCAGTGAAGCTCAAAGCAGCTTTACACGCTACCTGCAGTCTTTCCCTGAAGGAGCTTTCAGTGTAGATGCACATTATTATCTCGGACTGATAGGTTATAACCAGAAAAACTGGACCGAGGCTACAGCGCATTTAAATAAAGTCATAGAATATCCGAACAACAAATTCTCTGGAGAGGCCATGAGCATGTGTGCAGTGATGGCATACGATGCAAAGGATTACGGTCGGGCATTGGAACTGTATAAACGGATGATAGACCGTGCCGTTTCTCAGGAAGAAAGACTGTCGGCAGAAACAGGTGCTTTGCGCAGTGCTTACTTGCTGAACGATGGAAAAGAAGTGATAGCCGTTGCTTCGGCATTACTGGCGGAAAGTAAACTGGCTCCGGAGTTAAGCAATGAAGCTCATTACTATCGTGCAAAAGCCTTCCTGGAAGCAGGAGAAACAAAGGAAGCATTGCAAGACCTTACAGTGCTGGCCAAAGATACACGTAATGTGTATGGAGCGGAAGCCAAATACCTGGTGGCACAGCTTTATTTCAATGCGGGCGAAACTGCAAAGGCAGAAAAAGAGGTATTGGAATACATTGAAGTGAGCACGCCGCATACATACTGGCTGGCCCGCGGCTTTATCCTGCTTTCGGATGTATATGTACGTCTGGACCGTAAATTAGAGGCAAAACAATATCTGTTGTCTTTACAGCAGAATTATCAGGCAGAGGATGATATTGCCCAGATGATAGAATCACGTTTGGCTAATCTTAACAAAGGAGAATGAAGACAATGAATCAGATAAAAATGATATTGACAGGTGCTGGGGTGTTGTTTACCTCGGTATTATGTGCACAAGAAGGAGCGAAAGACTCTACACTCACTCGGACTGTGGTGGTGGAGAATCAGTATAACCCGGAGGTAATGGATGCCTTCAAGGTAAATGTGCTTCCGAAGGTTGAAGAACCTTCCGTAGCAAAACAGCATATCGACTATGCTACTGCTGTACGTCCTTTATCGGGCTGGCAGGGAGAGCCGATACCGGTAATTACATATAATGCAAAGCAAAAATCTCCTTATAAGGGATATGTACGTGCAGCCTATGGAAACCGGAATAATACTGATGTGAAGTTAAGTTATATGTGGGATATTACTTCACGCGACCAGTTGAATGTAATGGGAACATTGTATGGAATGAATGGAAAAATTCCATATGAAAGGTTGGAAGAAGACTGGAAATCCCGTTTTTTCCGTACAGACGTGTCACTCGATTATAAACACGAATTCAACCGCGTATTCATGCAGTTGGGAGGAGCTTTCGGCTCTCAGGTGTTCAATTACGTTTTACCTTTCTTGAATGAAGGAGGAGAACCCTGGACTTCCGACAGTCAGCATTTCACTTTGGCCGATGTGTATGCGAAAGTTACATCGAAAGATGAAACACTTCCGGTACAATTCAGTCTGCAGACTGGTTTTCAGAGCTTCAAACGTAAGTATGCTATGCCTTATTTCCCCGGTACTACCGAAGGTTTGGTACATACCGTAGGTCAGATATGGGGAACGCTGCAGGAAGAACATACTGTCGGCATTGATTTTGCAATGGATAATGTGTTCTATAATTCGGATTTGAAAGACTATACTTTGGTTCAGGTAAATCCATATTATAAATGGAATAATGAAGTCATCGACTTGCGTCTTGGAGCGCATGTAGATGCACAGACTTCGAATGGAAGTGGTATTAAATTCGCTCCTGATGTACATTTCGGTTATACCTCTGCTGATACTTATAAATTCTATATACAGGCTATTGGAGGTACGACCTTGAGTGATTTCCGTCGTTTGAACGAAATGTCGCCTTACTGGATGAGTGAAGAGCAGATACGCAGTACACACACACCGCTGGATGCCCGGTTGGGAGTGAAAGGTTCTCCCGTTGCCGGATTCGGATTTAATTTGTTCGGAGGATACCGTATCGTAAAAGACGAACTGTTTTCTGTATACAGCTTGATGGAGCAGGCAAAGGCAAAAACAGCTTATGCAGGAGGACGCATTGGATATACTTACAAAGATTGGGTAAATCTTGATGTGGAGGCAACTTATTATAACTGGAATATGAATCAGGAGACAGAACCTTTATTGGTGTTGAAACCCAACTACGAATTTAATGTCTCGGCTAGGGTAAAGATTTTGTCTGATTTGTATGCTTCAATGAAATATTGTTATGAGGGACGTAGTCAGGCAGGAACCTTGAAGAAAGCAGACCCGGTAAATGATTTGAGCTTATGGGCCGATTATCGCTTGTTCCAGCGTGTAGATGTATTTGTTCGTTTGAATAATTTGCTGAACAAAAACTATGTTACAGAAGTAGGATGTCCCGTACAGGGCTTTTATGCAATGGGAGGATTAAGCTTTGCTTTCTGATGCAAGGTTACCGGAAGGTTTTGTCGTCCGATAAATATTAAGATAATTGGAAATTCAGAACTGGCTTCGCTTGTGCGAGGCCAGTTTTTTATTGGGATCAGGAAATGTAACCTGTTCGTCTGTAAGAAAACTATAGGGAAAAAGTAATGAACGGATGGCTTATTGTGATGAAGTGCAGGCTATATTCGTCGTCGTCGTTTGTATAGTCAACGACGCTGAATTTGTATCCGACGTCGTTGTATGTATAATCGCCGGCGTCGGATACAAATTCAGACAGGTCTGATTATGGCATGGAATCAATGGACTTTGGGAACAGTAATGAAAAGAAATATATCTTGCAGGGATGTAATATGCAGTTCTATTTATAGGCGCTAAATCACAAAAAGTACGAAAAAAAGCAGAAACATACCTTATTATAATGGTGTGATTCTGCTTTTTTTTTACATTTGTCCGGAAAATATTTATGGAATACATTGAATTATGCAGAATAATTTAGTAATAGTCGAATCTCCGGCAAAGGCAAAGACGATAGAAAAGTTTTTGGGAAGTGACTATAAAGTGCTTTCCAGCTATGGACATATTCGGGATTTGAAGCAAAAATCATTCAGTATTGATGTGAAGAATGACTTTAAGCCTCTCTATGAAGTTCCAGAGGATAAGGAAAAGATAGTAAGAGAACTGAAGGCTGCTGCCAAAAAAGCGGATATGGTATGGTTGGCATCCGATGAAGACCGGGAAGGAGAAGCTATATCTTGGCATTTGTTTGAGGTGTTGCAACTGGATCCTCAGAAGACAAAGCGTATTGTATTCCATGAAATTACGAAAAATGCAATTCTAAAGGCAATCGAAAATCCTCGTGATATAAATATTGATTTGGTCAATGCCCAGCAGGCCCGTCGTATTCTCGACCGTATTGTGGGTTTTGAACTTTCACCTATCCTGTGGAAGAAAATCAAACCGGCTCTTTCTGCCGGACGTGTACAGTCTGTGGCTGTCCGTCTTATCGTAGAACGGGAAAGAGAAGTGCAGGCTTTTGTCAGCGAAGCATCGTATCGGGTGACAGCTGTATTCAATAATGCAGATGGAGCCGAAATCAGAGCCGACTTGGGACAAAGATTCAAGACCAAAGAGGAGGCAAATGCTTTTCTTGAAAAATGCAAGAAATCGACTTTTACAATTGAAGATATTACTACACGTCCGGTCAAGAAATCACCGGCTGCACCGTTTACCACTTCTACATTGCAGCAGGAAGCGGCACGTAAGTTGGGTTATACGGTTGCACAGACCATGATGCTGGCACAGCGTCTGTATGAAAGCGGATTGATTACCTATATGCGTACAGACTCGGTGAATCTTTCTGATTTGGCTTTGAATACCAGTCGCGAGGCTATTACCTCATTGATGGGAGAGCGCTATGTGCAGACACGCCACTTTACAACTAAGACAAAAGGGGCTCAGGAAGCACACGAAGCCATTCGTCCTACCTATATGTCGACTGACAAAATAGAAGGTACGAGCCAGGAGCAGCGTTTGTATGAATTGATATGGAAACGTACACTGGCTTCTCAGATGGCCGATGCCGAACTGGAGAAAACAACGGCAACGATCGCTATCAGCGGACAGACAGACAAGTTTATTGCTGTAGGAGAAGTGGTGATGTTCGATGGTTTCTTGCGAGTATATAAAGAATCGTACGACGAAGAAGTAGAACAAGAGGATGAAAGCCGTTTGTTGCCTACAATGAAAGTAGGTCAGACACTGGAATGTAAGACTATTACTGCTACAGAGCGCTTCTCTCAATGTCCTCCCCGCTATACAGAAGCCAGCTTGGTGCGCAAGTTGGAAGAATTGGGTATCGGTCGTCCGTCTACTTATGCTCCTACTATTTCCACTGTGCAGCAACGTGGATATGTGGAAAAAGGAAACCGGGAAGGTGTAAAACGTAATTATACGATATTGAAACTGGAAGAGGGAGTGATTTCGGAAAGTACACGTACCGAACTGACTGGCAGTGAGAAGTCTAAATTGCTGCCTACCGATGTCGGTATTGTGGTCAACGACTTCCTGATAGAGTACTTCCCTCAGATTATGGATTATAATTTTACGGCCAGCGTAGAAAAAGAATTCGATGAAATAGCAGATGGAGAAAAGGAATGGACCGGAGTTATGGAACATTTCTACGAAGGTTTCCATCCGCTGGTAGAACAGACCTTGACTTCGAAGTCTGAACATCGTGTGGGAGAACGTATTTTGGGTACAGATCCGAAGACTGGAAAACAGGTATCGGTGAAGATTGGCCGATTTGGTCCTGTGGTGCAGATTGGAACGGTAGACGATGAAGAGAAACCTAAGTTTGCCCAGTTGAAAAAGGAATATTCTTTGGAGACAATCACCCTGGAAGAAGCTTTAGACCTGTTCAAACTGCCTCGTAATTTGGGTGAAGTAGAGGGAAAAACAGTGATTATCGGCGAAGGACGTTTCGGACCTTATGTACATTATGGGGATATGTTTGTTTCAATTCCTAAGACTACAAATCCTTTGGAAATTACATTGGATGAGGCTCTTACTCTTATCCGAAACAAACAGCAGGCTGATGCACAGAAGGTAATCAAGACTTTTGCCGAAGAACCTGATCTTCAGATTCTGAATGGTCGTTATGGACCTTATATTTCTTATCAGAAGAAGAATTATAAGATTCCGTCGAACATAGAACCGTCTGACCTGAATATTGAAACCTGCTTTAAGGTTATTGAATTACAGAAAGAAAAGGCTGAAGTACGTAAAACACGTTCAACCGCTAAGAGAAAGGCATGAAACGTATATTTTTAATAGGCTACATGGGGTCGGGCAAGACGACGCTGGGAAAGGCGTATGCCCGTGCCATGCAACTGCAATTCATTGATTTAGACTGGTATATTGAAGAACGTTTCCATAAGACAGTGCAAGAACTGTTCGAAGAACGGAAAGAAGATGGCTTCCGGGAGATAGAAAGAAACATGCTTCACGAAGTGGCCGAGTTTGAGAATGTGATAATCGCATGTGGAGGAGGTACACCTTGTTTCTTCGACAATATGGAGTATATGAACGGGAAGGGAGAAACTGTTTTTCTGGATGCTTCTCCGGAAGTATTGTTCCGGCGCTTGAAGATAGCAAAGAGTAAAAGACCTCTTCTGATGGATAAATCGGACGAAGAACTGATGGATGTGATTCAGAATGCATTGAGGGTTCGAATCCCGTTCTATTCGCAGGCTAAATATGTTTTTAATGCGGAAAGCCTGGAAGATAGAGAACAGATTAGCTGTTCGGTACAAAGATTGAAAACACTGTTATTAAATTAAGTATAAACGTAGTCTTTTTATGTTGTGAAATGAGAAAATGGCGTATTGAAGATTCTGAGGAACTCTACAACATTACAGGGTGGGGAGTTTCTTACTTTGGTATTAATGAGAAAGGTCACGTGGTGGTTACTCCCCGTAAAAATGGAGTGGCTGTCGACTTGAAAGAACTGGTAGATGAACTGCAGCTGAGAGATGTGACTGCTCCGATGCTGGTACGTTTTCCTGATATTTTGGATAATCGTATCGAAAAAATCTCAAACTGTTTTTCCATTGCTTCTGAAGAATATGGATATAAAGCACAGAACTTTATTATCTATCCTATTAAGGTGAATCAGATGCGTCCGGTGGTAGAGGAAATCATCAGTCATGGAAAGAAGTTCAATCTTGGACTGGAAGCCGGTTCAAAACCTGAGTTGCATGCTGTAATTGCAATTAATACCGACTCGGACTCTTTGATTATATGTAACGGGTATAAGGACGAAAGCTATATCGAGCTGGCTTTGTTGGCCCAGAAAATGGGAAAACGTATTTTCCTTGTAGTGGAAAAAATGAATGAGCTGCGTTTGATTGCGCGCATGGCCAAGCAGTTGAATGTACGTCCTAATATTGGTATCCGTATTAAACTGGCTTCTTCCGGTAGCGGTAAATGGGAAGACAGTGGAGGAGATGCCAGCAAATTTGGCTTGACTTCCAGTGAGTTGCTTGAGGCTCTCGATTTCATTGAGAAGAAAGATATGAAAGACTGTCTTAAGCTGATTCATTTTCATATTGGTAGTCAGGTTACAAAGATTCGTCGTATCAAGACTGCCTTGCGTGAGGCTTCACAGTTCTATGTACAGCTTCATCAGTTAGGCTTCCCTGTGGAGTTTGTCGATATAGGTGGCGGTTTAGGTGTGGATTACGACGGAACCCGTTCTGCTAACAGTGAAAGTAGTGTCAACTATTCCATTCAGGAATATGTAAACGACTCTATTTCAATTATGGTAGACGCCAGCAATAAGAATAATATACCTCATCCAAATATCATTACAGAAAGTGGACGTTCGTTGACTGCGCATCATTCTGTATTGATTTTTGAGGTGCTCGAAACAGCTTCTCTCCCAGAGATGGATGATGACTTTGAAGTGAGTCCCGATGATCATGAGCTGGTTCATGAACTGTATCAGATTTGGGATAACTTGAATCAGAGCCGTATGTTGGAGGCATGGCACGATGCACAACAGATTCGTGAGGAAACATTGGATTTGTTCAGCCATGGTATTGTAGACCTGAAGACACGTGCGCAGATAGAACGTTTGTATTGGTCGGTGACACGGGAAATCAATCAGATCGCTTCTGGATTGAAACATGCTCCCGATGAATTCCGTAAACTGGATAAGTTGCTTGCAGATAAATATTTCTGTAACTTCTCTTTGTTCCAGTCGTTGCCGGATTCATGGGCTATCGACCAGATTTTCCCGATTATGCCTATTCAGCGTTTGGATGAACGTCCGGATCGTACAGCTACTCTGCAGGATATAACTTGCGACTCGGACGGAAAGATTGCCAACTTCGTTTCTACACGTAATGTATCGCATGATTTGCCGGTACATACTCTGAAAGGAAAGGAATCTTATTACATCGGCGTATTTTTGGTGGGAGCTTATCAGGAAATCTTGGGTGATATGCACAACCTGTTTGGTGATACCAATGCCGTGCACGTAAGTGTAAACGAAAAAGGATATTCTATCGATCAGATTATTGACGGTGAAACTGTAGCAGAGGTTTTGGATTATGTACAGTATAATCCGAAGAAACTGGTACGTACTTTGGAGACATGGGTAACCAAGTCTGTAAAAGAAGGCAAGATTTCGCTTGAAGAAGGTAAAGAGTTCCTTGCGAATTATCGTTCCGGACTTTACGGATATACATATTTGGAATAAAATAGCAGTCGGAATGAAAGGATGATGAGTCTGCTCATTATAAAATCAACCTTTCATTCTGACTTTGTATTTGTTGTGGATTATGAAAGAAAAACTGACAGTGATAAAAGTAGGTGGTAAGATTGTAGAAGAATCTGAAACCTTGAATCAGCTTTTGACTGATTTCTCTACAATACCTGGCTATAAACTATTGGTACACGGCGGTGGACGTTCGGCTACCAAGATAGCTGCTCAACTGGGTATTGAAAGCCGTATGGTAAACGGACGCCGTATTACCGATTTGGAGACGTTGAAAGTAGTGACAATGGTATATGGAGGATTGGTTAATAAAAATATTGTAGCTGGTCTTCAGGCTAAGGGTGTTAATGCCATTGGATTGACAGGAGCAGATATGGATGTGATTCGTTCGGAAAAACGTCCGGTGAAAGAGGTGGATTATGGTTATGTAGGCGATGTGAAGGCTGTGAATGCTTCTGTATTGGCCAATCTGATTCGCCAGGGAATAGTACCTGTTATGGCACCTCTTACTCACGATGGAGCAGGTTCTATGCTGAATACCAATGCCGATACTATTGCCGGAGAAACAGCAAAAGCATTGGCTGAAGAGTTTGATGTGACTTTGGTTTACTGTTTTGAGAAAAAAGGAGTGCTGCGTGATGAAAATGATGATGATAGTGTAATTCCCGTTATTACTCCCGAATTGTTTGAGCAATATGTATCCGAGGGGATTATACAGGGAGGAATGATTCCTAAACTGGAAAATTCTTTTTCGGCTGTAGAAGCGGGAGTCAGTCAGGTTGTTATCACACAAGCTTCAGCTATCCACAGGCAAGAAGGAACAGTAATTAGAAAAAAATGAAAAAAAATAGACGGGTGGGTGTAACTTTTGGGTCATTCACCCGTCATTGTTATAGAAAGCAATGCAAGAAATCAGTTTTCGAAACGATATATTACCGCTGAAGGATAAATTGTACAGGTTGGCACTTCGTATAACACTGGACAGTGCAGAAGCGGAAGATATTGTACAAGATACCATGATTCGGGTTTGGAATAAGCGCGAGGAATGGAAACAATTCGAGTCTGTGGAGGCTTACTGTCTGACGGTTGCCAGAAACTTGGCAATAGACCGTAGTCAGAAGATGGATGCCCAGCATGAAGAATTGCTACCTGAAATGCAGGAGATTTCAGATGCGTTGCGACCTGATGAGCAATTGGAACAACAGGAACAGTTAAGTCTGATTCACCGGCTCATCAATGATCTTCCGGAAAAGCAGCGTACAATGTTACAGTTGCGTGATGTGGAAGAAAAAAGCTATAAAGAAATTGCCGAGATTATGCACCTAACGGAGGAACAGGTAAAAGTAAATCTTTTTAGGGCACGGCAACGGATAAAAATGAAATACAATGATATAATAAGATATGGACTATAAGTATATTGAACAGCTGTTGGAGCGTTACTGGATTTGTGAGACTTCTATAGAAGAAGAGCAGATTCTCCGTTCTTTCTTCAAGCAAAAAGATATTCCTGTTCATTTGTTGCCTTATCGGTCATTGTTTATCTATCAGGAAGAAGGAAAGAAAGTCGGGTTAGGCGAGGATTTTGACCGTCGTGTATTGGCTGAAATAGAAAGACCTGTAGTCAAAGCCAAGCATCTTAGCTTGCATTCCCGTTTTATGCCTTTGTTTAAGGCTGCTGCTGTAGTAGCGTTTCTTTTTCTGGTAGGAGGAGTGGTGAAACATTCTGTCAGTGAGGAGAAAGCAGGTGTTGTATATGTGTATGACGAATATGAACATCACCAGAAAACTCCACAAGTTGCGTATGAATCTGATACCTTGGCTATACCGATGGATATGTCTCAAGGATCGGATGTGGAGGAATAACGAAATAACATTTTCATTTGCTTTTATATATAATAGTTAGTGCTTAAAATTGTTTTAGAGGCTGTGAAGTTTCAATTCTCTCAAATTAAATTACTAACTCAATAAATTGGGAAAGGTTACCGCGTGAGCAGTAACCTTTCTTTCTTTATCTTTGCACTCATAATTATGGCAACTAAAAGAATCATACCCGATCCGGATTTCGGATATATCATACTCCGTTCCCGCCGTTTGGCTCGCAATATTACGATGCGTGTAAAGCCAGATGGGCTGTATGTTACCGTTCCTCCTTACAGTAAGACCGATAGAGTGATGGCTGTACTGTCTTCTTATAGAGAACGGCTGTTGGAAGATTTCCGCAAAGTAGCAGTGAAGAAGATTGACTTTAATTTTTCTATTCAATCTGAATGTTTTCGCCTGTCTTTGGTACCTAGTGACATGAAATGCTTCATGCTCCGACAAACGGAAGAGGGGATAAATATATGTTGTCCGCGTGATACTGATTTTTCGAAAGAGGAAGTTCAAAAGTTGGTGCGCAATGCCATAATCAGAGCCTTGAAAAAAGCAGCTGCTTCTTATTTGCCTCCTCTTCTTCGGTTCTGGTCCGAGCGCTATGGATTGCCCTATAAAAAAGTACGCATAACTGGTGCCCGAACCCGTTGGGGAAGTTGCACAGCTACGCGTACTATTAGTCTTTCCTGTTATTTGATGCTGGTACCTTCTAAGTTGATGGATTATGTGATTTTACATGAACTTGCACATACCCGTGAAATGAATCATGGGGAAGCATTTTGGACTTTACTTGACAGCATGACCGAAGGACAATCTCTTCGTCTGCGTGCTGAACTTCGTAAATTCCGTTTCCCTTTTTAATGTCTTAGAGTTCCAGTCCGTCTAAAATATCAATATAGGTTTTTATTGCCTCTTCTATTTCGCTGACTAAAATATATTCATCGGCTGTATGCGAACGGGATGATTTTCCCGGACCAATTTTAACCGAAGGGAAAGGCATTAAAGCCTGATCGGAGAGAGTCGGAGATCCGTATGGTACTTTTCCTAATTCAACAGCTCTTCTTACAAAGGGATGCTCAGGAGAAATGTGTGATGAATTCAAACGGAAAGAACGGGCTTTAGCCTCACAACTGATGTGAGTCTTGATTTCTTCTAATAGTTCGACGTTTGAATAGAATTCATTGCTCCGGATATCCACAACGAAAGTGCATAAATCAGGAATTACGTTATGCTGTGTACCGGCATTAACTTGTGTGACGGTCATCTTTACCGGTCCCAATAAAGATGATTCCTTCGGAAAACGGTAGCTACGGAACCAGTTGATATCATCGAGTACTTTGTAAATAGCATTTTCTCCTTCTTCACGTGCCGCATGTCCTGCTTTTCCTCGTGCAGTTACATCCAGTACCATTAATCCTTTTTCGGCAATGGCCGGATTCATCTCTGTAGGTTCTCCTACTACTCCCAAAGTTATAGGAGGCAGTTGTGGCAAAACGCTTTCTATTCCATTCTTGCCCGATACTTCTTCTTCGCATGAGGCAAGGAAGATGAGATTATATTTTTGCTGGGTACTGCTAAGATAACGGTAGGTCTGGAATAAAGAAACTACACTGGCACCTGCATCGTTACTTCCTAATCCATAAAGTTTACCATTATCCATTTTGGCTGTAAAGGGTTGCTTGCGCCATCCCTGGACAGGTTTTACAGTATCGATATGTGAATTCAGAAGAATGGTAGGACGGTTGATGTCGAACATCGGGCTGATACACCAAATGTTATTTCCCGAACGTCCAGTCATAATTCCGGTTGCTTCGATGTAGTTTTGTAGAAAGTCTGCCGCAGCTTCTTCTTCCCGGCTGATAGACGGAATGCCAATTAGAGCTTGGAGTAAAGTAAGGGCTTCGGCTGTATAATAATCGTAATCTATCATAAAAATGCTTTTTTTTGATGAAGCAAAGATAATATTTTCTGTCTAAACATCTTGATGTTTAACGGTTATTATACAGTTGCATCTGCAATTAAAAAGTTGCGTGATATTGCTGTAAGTCATTGAATAAACGGAGAAAATAATATGCGGGCATAGTGGGTCATTCCAAATTAAACCATATCTTTGCAAAGAGATTAAATAAAAACAATAAATGAGCAATTCTTGTTTATCGCATTTGATTCATCACCAGGCAAAAAAATATGGTGAAAGAATCGCTTTAAAATATCGTGACTATGAAACAGAAAGCTGGATACCTGTTACATGGAATCAGTTTTCAGAGAGAGTATGGAAGGTATCGGAAGCCTTAATTGCATTGGGGGTTGAAGTTCAGGAAAATATCGGTATTTTCTCTCAGAACATGCCGGAATGTTTATATACAGATTTTGGAGCATTCGCTTGTCGTGTAGTAACTATACCACTGTATGCTACCAGTTCCGAATCGCAGGTACATTATATTTTGGAGGATGCATCAATCCGTTACCTGTTTGTGGGTGAACAATATCAGTATGATGTAGCTTTTCGTGTTCAGAACCTGTGCAAGACGCTGCATCGGATTATTATTTTCGATCCGAAAGTAAAACGAGCTCCAAACGATAATAATTCACTTTATTATACTGATTTCCTGAAGCTGGGAGAAGAAAAAGACTATAAGAATGAAGTCGAATCACGTACAGCCGCATCTACAGATACGGATTTGGCTAATATTCTATATACATCGGGTACCACCGGCGAATCAAAAGGAGTGATGCTTCATCATTCTTGCTATGGAGCTGCTTTTGAGGCCCACAACACTCGTCTTACTCGTTTGGGAGAAGACGATGTGATTATGAACTTCTTACCATTTACTCATATTTTCGAACGTGCCTGGTCCTATTACTGTTTATATAGGGGATGTCAGCTTTGTATAAATTTACGTCCGCAGGATATCCAGAAAACAATTAAAGAGGTTCGTCCTACGGCTATGTGTAGTGTGCCCCGTTTTTGGGAAAAAGTCTATGCTGGTGTACAGGAAAAAATCAATGCAACTACAGGATTAAAGAAGAGTCTGATGCTGGATGCCTTGCGTGTAGGTAAGGAGCATAACATTGACTATCTGATGAATGGAAAGACTCCTCCTGCATGGCTGCATATGAAGTATAAATTTTATGAAAAGACCATTTACAGCTTACTGAAGAAAACCATTGGTATAGAGAACGGAAACTTCTTCCCTACAGCCGGAGCAGCTATTCCGGTAGCAGTACAAGAGTTTGTTCGTGCAGTGGGTATTAATATGATAGCCGGATATGGTCTGACCGAAACGACGGCAACGGTATCCTGTGAATGGCTGGATGATTTCCGTATCGGTTCTGTGGGCCGTCTGATGCCGGGACTGGAACTGAAGATTGGAGAAAACAACGAAATTCTGTTGCGTGGAGAAACAGTAACAAAAGGATATTACAAGAAAGAAGCCCTGACCCGCCAGGTGATTACAGAAGACGGATGGTTCCATACAGGAGATGCCGGTTATGTGAAAGACGGCTATTTGTATTTGACAGATCGTATTAAAGATTTGTTTAAAACATCTAACGGAAAATACATTGCTCCGCAGGCTATCGAAACAAAATTGGTCGTAGATCGTTATATAGATCAGATCTCTATTATTGCCGACCAGCGTAAGTTTGTCTCTGCTCTTATTGTTCCGGAATACGGACAGGTAGAAAAATATGCCAAAGACCATCATATTGCCTATACCGACCGGAAAGATTTGCTGCAAAAACCGGAGATTATCGAATTGTTTAAGATGCGTATTGACACCCTTCAGCAGGAGTTTGCCCATTATGAGCAGATTAAACGCTTTACCTTGCTGCCCGAGCCGTTTAGCATGGAGAAGGGAGAACTGACTAATACGTTGAAAATCAAACGTTCGGTTCTGATAAAGAATTACGCGGCAGAAATAGAAAAAATGTACGAAGAATAACCTTTAACCCAATTAAAAAATGAAGAAAGTAGTATGTATGTTGTGTCTGTGCATGACTGTATTGTTCGCTTTTGCACAGCAGAAAAATCAGTTTACCCACTTTGATATGATGGGAGCCGACGGTAAAATGCACAATACTTCCGAATATGTAGGAAAAGGAAACTATGTATTGGTAGATTTTTGGGCTAGTTGGTGTGGACCTTGTCGTGCAGAAATGCCGCATGTAAAGAAAGCTTACGAGGCTTTTAAAGACAAAGGTTTCGATATCTTGGGGGTATCGTTGGATAATAAAGAAGAAGCTTGGAAGGGAGCTATCAAACAGATGGAACTGAACTGGAATCATGTATCCGATTTGAAAGGTTGGAAGTGTGAAGGGGCAGTGATGTATGGGGTGAGAAGTATCCCTTATACAATGCTGATAGGTCCTGACGGTTCTGTAGTAGCAACTAATTTGCGTGGACAGGCTTTGTATAATAAGCTGGAAGAACTGCTTGGCGCTGAAAAGAAATAAGTATGCTTTTCAAAGTCATAAAAGCATGATTCCTCTGATGAGGAAAAGAATACAGATAAGGTCATCTCAAGTTTATTTTGAAGTGGCCTTTCTTTTTGGCATACGGATTCTTTTCCCTCTGAAAAGCTCATAATCGTGTAATTTTTTGTTCTGTAGTTGATTACTATAAATTGTACTTTAGTTCAAGTAAAGAGCGAAATAGTTTTGTATGAAGGGAGTAGGTCATTCCTTTGCAGATATATTTTGTGGCAGGAATAGAATAGTGATGAGAACGATAGAAAGTTTCATTCGCCGCCGTCGGTTGTCGGATTGTCGCCGTTGGCCGTACAGCCGCCGTTGTCGATTGTGCATTCGACGTCGTCGAATGAAATAAGCTGATAAAAGAAAACAGCATCCCATGCTATTCCAGATGAGATGCTGTTTGAGTAAGTAAGCTAATTGCTGTTATTTCTTGTAGAACTGCAGTGTACCGGCTTTCACCAAATCGTTATGATTGATGCGGTATCCGCATTTCTTTCCACCCATTTCAATTGATCCGATATAATCGGAATCCTTTTCTTTGTTGACTGTTTCGATAACCAGCTTATCTGTTCCGTAATATTTCGGATCGAGTTTGATGGTTACTTTATCGAAGGTAGGCAATGTCAGTGTATATTCAGGTACACCCGGACAATCCGGATACAATCCCATCATACTGAAAATAGCCCAAGTAGACATTGTACCGGTATCATCGTTACCCGGAATACCGTCAGGCTTGGTGGTGAAATACTTGGCAAGCAGTTCTTTTACAGTTTTCTGTGTACGCCATTCTTCGCCCTTGAAGTAGCTGAACAAGTATGGATATGCGATGTCTGGTTCGTTAGCAGGATCGTAGTAGCCTTTGTCGAATACCATTTGCAGTTTGTTTACAAACTTCTTGTTGCCACCCATCAGCTTAGCCAAGCCTTTTATATCATGAGGCACGTAGAAGGTATAGTTCCAAGCATTACCTTCGTGGAATCCGGGACTCGGTTCAAAGTTTTCTCCCTGTTTCGGATCAAACGGTGAGTAGAAAGTACCGTCGGGAAGGATAGGACGCAGGGTACCAAACTCTTTGCAATAGTAGTTTTTGTATCCCATGGCACGCTGGTAGAACAGTTTTGCATCTTCTTTCTTACCCAATGCCTTAGCCAGTGTAGACAGAGAGTAGTCGGCAATGTAGTATTCCAGTGCATGTGATACTGAATTGTCAAACTGTTCGCGAAGTGCTACGTAACCTTTCTGTGTATAGTCGTCGTTGTCCGGACGCATCAGGTTGTCTTTGCCAGGAAGTGTAGCCGACTTGTACATTGCTTCGTATGCCAGATTAATGTCGAAATCGCGGAATCCCTTCATCCAGGTATCTACGATAACCGGAATACTCGGGTCTCCTTCCATAGTCAGTGTTTCGCGTCCGTACAACTCCCATTTAGGCAACCATCCGTGTTCGCGATACATATCCAGCATGGTATTGATCATGTCCATCTGACGTTCCGGATAAACCAGTGTCATCAGCTGATGTACGTTGCGGTAAGTATCCCAAAGAGAGAATACAGTATAGCGATTGCCTTTTGTAGTCAGGATTTTATCGCCTTCCATCTGCGGATACTGTCCGTTTACATCCTGCAAGATGTTCGGATGAATCAGGGCGTGGTATAAAGCTGTGTAGAATACAGTTTTCTGGTCTTTTGTTCCTCCTTCTACCAGGATACGGCTCAAATCATCGTTCCAGCGTGTACGGGCTTCCTGATGAATTTCTGCAAAGTGACGTCCGTGCTGTTCCTTGTCGAGGTTTTCTCTTGCATTTTCTATGCTGACAAAAGAAACACCCATTGAAACTTCAATCTGTTCGCCTTCTTCAGTATCGAAAGTAAACCATGCGCCGATATCATCGCCGGCAATGTCTTTATTGTATTTGGTGTACAATTTGTATTTGCCTTGATCCGGATCCCATTCAGCTTCCACTCCGGTCATAGGACGCTGTTTCTTCCAGTATCCCGAAGCTTTGGGAGCCTTGTTAATACGCATTACGAAGTAGATAGGGAATACAGCTTGTGGGTTGTAGCAGAATGTACCCATAAGTTTCATACCCTCTATTTCCTGATCGTTCACCTTACGCATGAAAGCACCGGTTTCGTTGGTCAGACCTTCACCCAAATTCAGAAGAATATTGCTCTCTCCTTTGGGAAAAGTGAAACGTGAAAGTCCGGTACGTGGAGTAGCTGTTGCTTCTGCCAGAATGTTATACTTGGTCAGTGAAATAGTATAATATCCCGGATTGGCATTTTCCTTTTCGTATTTGCTTCCGTAGTTATGATAGTCTACATCCAGTTTGCCAGTAGTAGGCATCAGCAGGAGCGATCCCAGTTCGGGGCAACCCACACCGCTGAGGTTGACGTGAGCAAATCCGGTAAAGAAACTATTGGTGTATTCGTACGGAGTTGACCACCAGCGGGCATCTTTATCGTAAGTATTTTCGTCGGAACCCATTACGTTGAACGGTACGACAGACATCAGACCGTTAGGGCAGATGGCTCCCGGATTGCAAGTTCCGAAATTCGTTGTTCCGATGAACGGATTCACATAATCGACCGGCTCTTGTGCCTGAAGTGTATTCAGGGTAAACAGGCAGGTCAGACCGAGTAAGAAATGTTTCATGGATAAGTTAGATTATATAATTATATAAAATTGAAAAAGAATAAAGCTGCCCAAATAGTCCGGATAGAAACCGGTCTACCTGATGCAGCTTTATTCTTAGGTTTTATTGATTTTTCAATGTGTACAATCGTACTTTATGCATTCATTTACACGATTGAGTGAGTTTTTACGAACTCAATGATTTCGTTGATGTAACCGAATGCCATACCTACTACAGTATCAGCTGCACCATAATATACGGCAACACGTTCGCCGTCCTGCAATGCAGCGCAAGGGAATACTACGTTAGGTACATCACCCTGCAGTTCGTAAGGAGCTGCCGGTGCCAGCAAGTAGTCGCGTGTACGGTACAATACCTTTTCCGGATTGTCTTTGTCCAGAATCACTGCACCCATTGAGTAACGGAAACCGTTGCAAGTAGTGATTACACCGTGATAGAACATCAACCATCCTGCTTCTGTAAGGAAAGGAACAGAACCTGCTCCAATCTTAGTACACTGCCATGCACTTTCAGGGAACGGAGTCACTTTCATTACGCAGCGGTGTTCACCCCAGTACTTCATATCAGGGCTATAGCTGATATAGATATCACCGAACGGAGTGTGACCGTTGTCGCTCGGACGGCTCAACATTGCATATTTGCCATTGATTTTCTGTGGGAACAATACACCGTTACGGTTGAATGGCAAGAATGCGTTTTCGCACTGGAAGAATTCTTCGAAGTCGAAAGTATAAGCGATACCGATTGTAGGTCCGTGGTATCCGTTACACCATGTAATCCAGTAGCGGTCTTCAATCCAAGTTACACGAGGGTCATATTTGTATTCAGATTCAATCATTTCTGTATTACCAGCCTTGAATTTGATAGGTTCGTGGCTGATATCCCAGTTGATACCGTCTTTACTGAAACCTACGAAGATGTTCATCTGTACAGCTTTGTTGTCGCAACGGAATACACCTGCGAATCCGCCTTTGAATGGAACAACTGCACTGTTGAAAATACTGTTTGATGTAGGGATGTGGTAACGTCCGATAACCGGATTCTTTGAGTAACGCCACATTACATCTTTACAACCTGCCGGGCGATCTTCCCAAGGCATAATAAAGTTTTCTGCCATAATTCTATTTATTTAATGGTTTATTGATTATTCTCTTTCTCCTTCTATCAATGTTCCGTCTGCATTATATTTGAATGGAACGAAATAAGTGATTAAAAATGCCGGGATAGTAGCAATGAGTACAAAGATAAAGAAAGGTTCATATCCTCCCGGTTTGTTGAACCATTCGCCCAACAATTCGCATACCCATCCGCTGAGCATTCCTGGAATCATTACTCCCAAGTTCATAATACCGGAAGCAAAAGCATAATGAGCCATCTGATGTTTGCCCGGTGCTACTTGTTGCATCATAAACAGGGTGAGGCCTACGAATCCGAAACCATATCCGAAGTATTCGAATACGATACCGCTACAGATAACAATTCCGTTTTCCGGCTGGAAAAATGCAAAGAATGCATATACTACGAAAGGTAAGTTGAAGATACAGCACAAAGAGAACAAAGTTTTCTTCAGTCCGCGTGCTGCAATATAGTATCCGGCCAGTAATGAGCCTAACACAAAGGCTGCAGCTCCGTATGTACCGTAATATAGTCCGATTTCTTTTTCGCTCAGTCCCAAACCACCCATATCTCTGCTTGCTTTCAGGAATAGAGGTACGATTTTCATCACAAAGCCTTCTGCAAAGCGATAGAGGATAATAAAGAACAAGTAGTAAACGATATGATGTTTCTTGAAGAAAGCAAGAAGAACATTGCCTAATTCAGACATGACTTCCTTTGTGCTACGTGCTTCCTTTTTTACATTATTGCTTCCGGAAGGTAGCATAAACATGTGATAAATGCCTAAAAGTACCATTACCACGCACAAAATAGCCATGATAATCATCCATGCTTTTTGGTTGGCTGATAAAACACTGGCTGCATCAGCACCAGCTCCACCACCATAGCTCTCAATCAGATAACCTGCCAGATAAACCAATCCACCGGTAGCAATGATTTTTGCAATATTATAGAAAGCTCCTTGCCATCCGATGTACTTGGCCTGTTCTTCTGTGGAAAGTTCACTCATATAGACTCCATCGCAAACAATGTCGTGTGTGGCACCGCTAAATGCAATAATGGCAAGTAAAGCGATTGCAATGCTGAAAAAGTGAGGGAGATTGAGTGAAAATGCTACCAGTCCGAAAGTGATACCTGTGATGAGCTGAGTAGCTATGACAAAGAATTTTTTAGTCTTGAAAAGTTCAAGGAAAGGACTCCATAAGGGCTTCAATGTCCAAGGAAGTAGGATTAAGGAAGTCCAGAATGTGATGAGTTTGTCTTCTACATTCAGTCCTTTAAACATTAATACTGTCACCATGTTGAGCACTACAAAGGGTAGCCCCATCGCAAAGTAGGCTGTCGGAACCCATGTAATAGGATTTCTTTTTCTTTTTGTTTGTTGAATTGTCTTTCCTTCTATTTTCATAGCATTAAAACTTTGTCTGCAAAATGTCATTAATTTGGTCTACAAATGTAAGAATTAATACTGAAATATTGAAAATAGAACTCTTGATTTTGTACTTTTTTATTGTTGTTCTTTTGAATTTTGATGTAGACAGATGTCCGTCTGCAATCTGCTTTGTGCCGAAAGGATTTGAAGAAACTTTGTCATAAAAAGAACAGCCCTTCCAATTCACTTCTTTGTGGAAAAATGAATTGGAAGGGCTGTTAAAATGAGGTGTGAAAGATTATTTCTTTAATTCATTGGTAAATGAATAAGGAGCATCTTCCGGAGCAATACCTCTTTCTTTATTTGGAGTATTACTCATGTTGATGTCGATAACTGCACCGTTCATGAAATCGGAGTGAGTAAAGTAATTTTTGGTGTACTCGTTTCCGTTTACTTTCATGTGCTGGATATAGATATTTTCCTTGCTGTTTTCCGGCGCGTTGATAACTACATTCTTTCCGTTTTCCAAATGGATGGTTGCTTTCTTGAACAAAGGAGCACCTACTACATACTGGTCTGTTCCCGGACATACAGGGTAGAAACCGAGAGCTGTAAATACATACCATGCTGAAGTTTGTCCGTTGTCTTCGTCACCGCAATATCCGTCAGGGGTTGCAGAATACATTCTATCCATTACCTGACGCAACCAGTATTGTGCCTTCCAAGGTTGTTTTGCATAATCGTACAGGTAAATCATGTGCTGGATAGGCTGGTTACCGTGTGCATAGTTACCCATGTTCATTACTGTCATTTCGCGTATTTCATGGATTACCTGTCCGTAGTAACTGTCATCGAAGATAGGCGGTACAGAGAATACAGAGTCGAGCATGTGGGTAAATACCTGGTCGCCTCCCATCAGGTCAATCAAGCCTTGAGGGTCGTGGAATACTGACCATGAATAATGCCAGCTGTTTCCTTCTGTAAAGGCATCTCCCCATTTCAGTGGTGAGAATGGAGTCTGGAAACTGCCGTCTTCATTACGTCCGCGCATCAAAAGACTTTCTTTATCGAACAGATTTTTGTAATTCATGGCGCGTTTTGCAAACAGCTTGAGTTCCTTTTTCGGACGTTTCAAGTCTTTGGCCAGCTGGTAGATACACCAGTCGTTGTATGCATATTCCAGTGTGCGTGCAGCGTTCTCGTTAATCTTTACATCGTAAGGAACATAGCCCAGTTTGTTGTAGTATTCGTATCCCAGACGTCCGGTTGAAGAAACTTCCGGATGTACGTTTTCAGTTCCGTGAATCAGGCCTTTGTATAAAGTCTCCAGATCTTCAACCTTTACGCCTTTCATATAAGCGTCTACCAGTACAGATGCAGAGTTGTTGCCAATCATACAGCCGCGATGACCCGGACTAGCCCATTCTGGGAAGAAGCCGCTTTCTTTATAAGTATTGATCAAACCTTCCTGAATTTCCTTGTTTACAGAAGGGTACATCAGGTTTAGCAGAGGGAAGAGACAGCGGAATGTATCCCAGAATCCAGTATCAGTATACATATATCCGGGCAATACCTGTCCGTTGTAAGGGCTGTAGTGTACCACCTTACCTTGTGCATCAATTTCATAGAATTTGCGTGGGAACAGCAATGAACGGTACAGACATGAGTAGAATGTGCGGTATTGATCAAGGTTGCCGCCTTCTACATCAATCTTAGACAATACCTCGTTCCATGCTTCCTTGCTCTTTGCTACCAAAGTATTGAAGTTGTCGTTACCCAACTCCTTCAAGTTGATGAGTGCCTGCTCGTGGCTGATGAAAGAAGAAGCTATACGTGCATGTACAGTTTCACCTTTCTTGGTTGCAAATCCAATGATTGCTCCCGCATGGTTAGCCTGTTGTTCGATACCGTTTTCTTTCAATGCTCCATCAGCTACAGTTGCTTTGTATGTAAACGGTTTGTCGAATTCAATTACGAAGTAGTTTTTGAAATTGTCGGGAACTCCTCCGCTGTTACGTGTAGAGTAACCGATGATACGATTGTGTTCCGGTTCGATTTTTACATATGAACCTTTGTCGAATGCATCTACTACGATGTACGAATGTTCGTTTTCCGGGAAAGTGAAGCGGAACATGGCAGCACGTTCGGTAGTAGTCATTTCCGTTACGATGTCGTGTTCTGCCAGATACACTTTGTAATAGTATGCCTTTACTTCTTCACCTTTATGCGCAAACCAGCTAGCACGTTTGTCTTCGTTGAATTCGGGTTTGCCGACAATAGGCATAATGGAGAACTGTCCGTAGTCGTTAATCCACGGACTTGGCTGATGGGTCTGCTTGAATCCGCGTATCTTGGTGGCAGTATAAGTATATTGCCATCCGTCTCCCATCTTTCCTGTTTGAGGAGTCCAGAAATTCATACCCCATGGTCTTGCAATTGCAGGATAAGTATTTCCGGTAGAAAGTTCAAAGCTCGACTGTGTTCCAACAAGCGGACTTACATAGTCAGCATAATCGGTAGTAGTCGCTTTCGCAAAGCTGAAAAAACCAGCTAACAAAATAAGTAATGATACTTTTTTCATGGCTTATTTATTAATTGTTGTTTAATTCCCATTGTTTAGGTTGATTGGTCATTGTTATCTCAATAATTCCGCCTTCTGCAATATCCTTATGATTTAGGAAGGGAGTATGAAGCGGGGTACCATTGAGCATAACAGACTGGATGTATTTGTTCTCCTTTGAATTGTTGTATGCCTTGATGGTAAATGTCTTTTGGTTAGGCAGATGGATTACCACTTCATCGAACAAAGGACGTCCGATGGAATAAACCGGTTTGCCTGGACATACCTGATAGAATCCCATGGAGTTAAGAATGTACCATGCCGACATCTGTCCACAGTCTTCGTTACCCGAAAGACCATCCGGAGCATTGCGATACTGTTCTTTAAACACACGGTCTATCAGTTCCTGAGTCTTCCATGGTTGTCCTACATAGTTGTACATGTGGATGATATGGTGGCTAGGCTCATTACCATGCGCATATTGTCCGATAAGACCACTGATATCTGCAGATACCTCTTCGCCTTCCAGGCTGGAATCGGCTGTAAAGAGAGAGTCTAATTTTCCGATAAAGGCTTCTTTTCCTCCCATCAACTGTACCAATCCTTCAATGTCATGCGGTACGAACCAGGTCCATTGCCATGCATTTCCTTCACAATAGTCATCGCTACGATGGTTGGAAGCCCTTGGGCTGAACGGAGTACGCCAGTTCCCTTCCGAATCTTTTCCACGCATGAATCGTGTTTCCGGATCAAAGTAATGCTGGTATGCTTTGGCAAATTGTGTATATTTAGCCAAATTCTCTTTGTCGCCTACAGCTTCTGCCAAAATAGAGATGCAGTAATCATCGTAAGCATATTCCAATGCCTTGGCTACTGATTCATTATCTTTATCACAAGGCACGTAGCCTAACTTATTCTTATAATATTTAGCCTGTGGCATTAAATGTGGAAGCACTAAAGCCGGACAGACAATACCTGTTGTATCGTATTCTGCTGCACGCAAGCTGGCTTTGTAGGCTTCATTCAAATCGAAATTGGCGTAGCCTTTGGTGCAGGCATCGGCTATGAGCGATACGGCATGATAGCCAATCATGGTACCGGTATAATTGGATGCCAAATCCCACATCGGAAAAATACCTCCTTCTTTGTGTTTCTGAAGCAAAGAATAAATGAAATCATTATTCATCTGCGGCTCAATAATAGACAATAAAGGATGTAATGCACGGAAAGTATCCCAAAGAGAGAATGTAGTGTAAATAGGTTTATCGATATCTCCCTGGTGGACTGTTCGATCCATACCCCAGTATCGTCCGTCTACGTCAATGAAAAGATTCGGACTGATGGCTGTATGATACATGGAGGTATAGAAGATAGTTTTATCTGTTTCATTGTTTGTTGTAACATCAATTTTAGACAGATATTTATTCCAAGCCTGACGTGCATCTTTACGTACCTTGTCGAAGTTCCAGTCTGGAATTTCTGCTTCCAGGTTCTTTTTAGCTCCTTCCATGTCTACTGCAGAAATACCTACCTTTACCAATACCGGTTCGTCTTGCTGTGTGCTGAAGTTGAGAAGCACTTTGCAACGAGGCTGCTGTTTGTTGTTTTGATCGGTTAATGTATCTCTTACAATTGTATAAGTAAAAGGTTTGGAGAACTTGGCATAAAAGCTGATTTGCTGATCGAAGGCCCAGTATTCTGTGAGTTTATGTCCTCGTATTTCAGTGTCACTCACTACTTCTACCTGCATGTCCAGATTGGTCTGATGTTGTACAGAGTAGTCCAGGTCTAAGATGAAACCTGCTTTTTCACTTGCAGGGAATGTGTAACGGTGCAGAGCAGCACGTTTGGTTGCAGTCAGTTCGGCTTTCACTTGATAACGGTCCAAATACACAGAGTAATATCCAGGTTCTGCTATTTCATTTTTATGAGAGAATGTAGAAGAGAACGGTAAATTCTGTTGTGTATAGTCCTGAGGATTATATACTTGTTCTCCTACTGTGGGCATCAGCAGGATATCACCGTAATCGGCGCATCCTGTACCACTTAAATGAGTATGTGAAAAGCCATTTATCAGTGAGTCTGCATAATAATACCCGGATGAAGCATCCCAACCGTCGATACGTGTATCGGGACTGGGCTGTATCATTCCGTTGGGTACTACTGCTCCCGGAAAAGTATGTCCGTGTCCTCCTGTTCCGATAAACGGGTTGACATAAGATGCATAATCTTTCTCTATGCTGGAAGAGGTACATGCTCCCAGCATAGAGAAAAGGGTTGTGCAACTTATGATTGCAATGTTTTTTATCTTCATGATAAGAATGAAAATGCTTTAAATTAAAGCAAAAATAGTGATTAATTCAATTAATACCAAGCTGTACCTGGTGTGCTACCCATTTCCAGTTCCAGTGTAGCACCACTCATAATTTGCTCGTGAGTGATGTAGCTCTTGTCATAAGGCTGTCCGTTTAACTTGACAGACTGGATATAGATATTCTCACGGCTTACACCTTTGGCAATAACTGTGAATGTTTTTCCGTTAGCCAAATGCAACTCTGTCTTTGGGAACAGCGGAGTACCCAATTCGTACATACCTGATACGGGATTTACCGGATAGAATCCCATTGCACTGAATACATACCATGCAGACATCTGTCCACAGTCTTCATTACCGCAAAGTCCGGCTGGGGTATTTGTGTACAGATTATGCATGATCTCTGCTACATACTTTTGAGTCTTAGCCGGCTGATTTACTGCATTGAACAAGTAGCTTACATGATGGCTTGGTTCATTACCATGTGCGTACTGACCTATCATTCCGGTGCTGAAAATAGGCAGTTCATCCTTGTCTGTAGGATGGAATGTGAACATGCTGTCCAATTTTTGCTCAAAGCGATCTTTTCCGCCTACAAGGTCAATCAGACCTTTAATGTCGTGTTGTGCAGACCAGAAATATTGCCATCCGTTACTTTCACAGATGTGCGGAGTATATTCATCTGCCTTAAAGTTGGCGATGAAATTACCTTTATCGTCACGTGGCTGCATGAATGAAGTGGCAGGGTTGTACACATTCTTATAATATCCGGCACGGGTATAAAATTCTTTGGCAATGTCTTCCTTGCCCATCTTTTTGGCCATTTCGGCTATGCAGAAGTCATCGAAGGTGTATTCCAGTGTCTTCGACAGCGACCAGTTTTCAGTATTGTATTCGTCCTTTATATTATAAGGTATATATCCTTTTTCTTTGTAAAGACCGATACCGCGGTAGTGGTCTAAATTTGCAGTTGCAACGCATGCTTCCAATGCTTTTTCTGCATCAAAGTCACCAATTCCCTTCAGATATGCATCTACGATGACAGGTACTGCGTGATAGCCAATCATCATATCTGTTTCACTTCCATAGAAGTTCCATACCGGAAGTCGTCCGTTCTGTTCGTAGAATGCCAGGAACGACTTAATCATATCGTTGGTACGTTCTGGTTGTGTATAGGTAAACAGAGGATGAGCGGCACGGTAAGTGTCCCATAAAGAGAACGTGCTGTAATTGGTCCAACCGTCTGCCTGATGTACTTGTTTATCGGGACCGTAATAAGCTCCGTCTACATCGTTGTAGATAGTAGGTGCAAGCATACTGTGATATAATGCGGTATAGAATACCACTTTATCATCTTCGTTTGTGGTTTCAATTTGGATTTTAGCCAGTTCTTTGTTCCACATGTCTTTGGCTTGTGCCAAATAAGTGTCGAAATCATTGTTGGGTGCTTCTGCCTGTAAGTTTTTGGCAACTCCTTCCATACTTGTACCCGAGATGGCTGTAACTAGCGTGATTTGTTCTCCTTCAGAGGTCGGGTAGTCGAAACGTGCAATGTAACCAGTACCGATTTGCTTACCTTCTTTTACAATTGCAGTTGTATCTATTGTCATCTTGTCGAAAGGACGAGAGAAGCGGGTACAGAAGTAAATCTTCTGGTTGCGTGCCCATCCGTCCGAATAGCGATATCCTTGAATGGTCACAGAGTCTACTACTTCAATATGAGAGTCTTGTGTAGCATCCCAGTTCATTGCCTTGCTGAGGTTCAGGATAATTGCCGATTCTGCTTTAGGGAATGTATAACGCTGTACACCGCAACGTTCAGTTGCGGTCAATTCTACATTAATATTATAGTCTGTCAACAATACCTGATAGTATCCGGCATATGCACTCTCGTTGTCGTGTGAAAATTTAGAGTGTATGCCCAGAGGTTCTTCTGCTTCTTTGTACGGAAGAGTAACTGGCATGAAAGAAATATCATATAAGTCTCCAGCTCCTGTTCCTGACAAGTGTGTGTGACTGAATCCGGCAATGGTGCTGTCTGGGTAATAGTATCCGGCAATGCGGTCCCATCCGGGAAGACCATTGTCTGGGCTGAGCTGAACCATACCAAAAGGTACTTGCGCACCGGGGTATGTATTACCGGTGAAGTCGGTTCCGATGAACGGGTTTACATACTGCGTATAGTCTGTGGTAGCAGACTTGTTTGGGGTACTACATGCTACAAATAATGCAGCTAAAGCGCAGAACGAAGATGCAACGAGTTTCATGAAATTAAATTTATAGTTATAATGTAAATTTATCGCTACAAAAATACGATTAACACAAAATATATCCAATACTGACAGATAACCATTTTGTGAAAATTAAGCGGAACCTAATGTTTTATTCTTCCTTTTTTAATGAATATAGTTTGAAAATAGTTTTATTTCTTATTTTAAGTTCAGTATTACAATGGAAAATTGTATGTTTTTGAATTGCTAGTTGGAGGTTGCTAAATCCTTATTGAAAAGTATATTATTTTCCTTTAGATTTGTCAAATAGTTTTTGGGTAGTACAAAAACTATTTGTTTTTATTATTGTGAATTAATTGTCAATATTGAAAATAATTTTGAATTACTCTCTTTTGAATAATGTCATTATGTGATTGGAGCCTGAATAGATATTGTATATTTTTATTAGAAAAAATTATATAAATCCGACCCTGCATTTAAATATATTTTATAAATTTGAGACCGTTTTGAAGAATAACACATTGTTTAACCTTAACAAGAAAAACAGAAATGAGAAAGAAACACTCATCTAAATGTTCGGAAACTCTTGCTCGAACATTAATGATGTCAACGCTTTTGGCAATTCCTATGCAAAATGCGTTTGCATCTTCAGATGCTGTTCAACCTGTCGCAGAACATGCTACAGCTGTTCAACAAACTGTTCAACAAAAAAAAGTGACTGGAAAAGTCGTAGATGCTTCGGGGCAACCTTTGATTGGTGTAACAGTCATGGAAAAGGGCACGACCAATGGAGGAATTACAGATTTTGATGGTAATTTCTCTTTAGAGGTTTCCGACAAGGCTGTCTTGCAATTTTCCTATGTAGGCTATAAGACAATAGAAATGTCTGTAGTTGGGAAAACAGTCTTAAATCTTACTATGAAAGAAGACACAGAGGTGTTGGAAGAAGTTGTGGTTACGGCTTTGGGTATTAAACGTTCGGAAAAAGCATTGTCTTATAATGTACAGCAAGTTAGTGCAGATGATGTAACAACGAATAAGGATGTAAACTTTGTTAATTCATTGAATGGTAAAGTTGCAGGTGTAAATATCAATGCTTCTTCTTCTGGAGTTGGTGGTGTTTCAAAAGTTGTGATGCGTGGTACAAAATCTATTATGCAGTCATCTAATGCTCTTTATGTAATTGATGGTGTGCCAATTTTCTCTGGTAGAAGTAATAAGGGAGGAACTGAATTTGATTCACAAGGTGCAACAGAACCGATTGCTGATATTAACCCGGAAGATATTGAATCAATGTCTGTACTGACAGGTGCAGCTGCGGCTGCATTGTATGGTTCGGATGCAGCTAATGGTGCGATTGTTATTACTACTAAAAAAGGAAAAGAAGGTAAGTTGAGTATTACAGTCAATAGTAATACTGAATTTTCTTCTCCATTTGTAATGCCACGTTTTCAGACACGTTATGGAACTGGTTCTGAGGGCGTATATAGTTCTACTGGTAGCCGTAGCTGGGGACCTCATTTGACTGAAGCTAACTATTCCTAAAATCCGCAACTATCATCCAATACACGATTAAGGGTAGATTTATGAGTCG
>UQPQ01000004.1 GCA_900542985.1 uncultured Bacteroides sp. | reverse complement strand
ACATGTACAACTTTTTACTCATATTTATCAACTTAAATTAATTCCGCCAACGGGTAATCTATATCTACAATAAAAGGCAGTACTTGATTAGTTAAAAATTTAGGGCATTCCTTTCCTGTAAATTCAATAGATTTCACAGGATAATTTGTTCTTATTCCATAGTTTCCTACCTCAATAAGATTCTTAGACAAAATAATTCTTTCAAGGCTCTTACATCCGATAAACGTATGTCCTTCAAGTTTTTTTATGCTGTCTGGAATCTTTATTTCTTTCAATGAAGTACAATTTTCAAAACATCCTATCTCCACAATAGTTTCTCCATTACCATCTACCGTTGCATCATACACTATAAAGTCTTTCAAATCGGCACAGTCCGCAAATGCTCTATATCCTAAACGAGTCACACTATTAGGAAGTTCTACTTTCACAATCGAAGAGCTACAGAAAGCACTATTTTCCACCACTTGGATACCCAAAGGCAATTTCACCTCCTTCAAACTCTTATTTCCATAAAAAGCCTGGTCTTGAATTTCCTTAAGTCCTTCCGGCAATGACAGAGCAGAGATTCCACAATCAATAAATGCAGAAACACCGATCGTTTCAATTTTTGTTCGTGACAAATCCACCTCAGACAAATTGATACAATCTTGAAATGCAGATTCTTCTATTGATACCAAAGTAGAAGGAAAGTTGATCTTTTGTATTTTACTATCCATAAAAGCAAATCTACCGATTCTTTCTATTCCTTCATTCAACACAACCTCTACAATCTTACTATCCCTAAAAGCAAATTCAGAAATAGCTTTTACATTATTTGGAAAAATAACTTTAGAAACGTTTTCATCTGAAATACCCTTTACCACTCCATCCTCTATAATGAGTGATTTAGTGGATTCATCCGGAATTGTTTGCCCATTTTTCACTACAATTTTAAATGCAGTATCTTTTCCTCTCATCACCGTACCTCCTGCCGATGACCATGAAACCTGACTGGCCGTCTGAGTTTCTATTACAACAAAGTTCAGCTCTCTCGTAGAAGAAGTTGAAAACCATGCAGCATTATCAATTGTAAAATAAGCGATTCCGCTTTTATCGGTTGTACTTTTATAAGGTGTTTCTGTTTTTACATCTTCCTTAAATTTTAAGAACGAAGCTTCATCAAACAATTTCACAATACAATCAGGTTGAACTTCACCTTTTTCATTCACCACTGAAATTCTTACAGCAGTGGTGGTGGCATCATTCATATTTTCTTTTTTGCAAGAAAACAACACCGTTGTACACAATAATAAAATTAAAAATGGATAAAAAAGTTTGTCTGTCATAACTACATGGTTTAATTTTTGTATTAATAATATCTTTTCTAATTCGTGATTCGAAGTATACTTATCTTATAGACACAATAGCCAACAAAAGTCAGTCAAGATCCAGTTATTTATATTAAAACTAAAAACAATAACAAATTGTTCAACAGAACAAGTCACATACGGATGATTTTCAAAATAATATCACAGTTATCATGCCATATATCTGAAGGACAAAATAAAAATCAAACATAAAGCATTGCGTGGGAGTTCAAAACTTAAAACTTATGCTTCCATATGGAAAACAGTTTTTAGATATATGTATAGAATAGAAGTCTATAATATCTTCTTCAGGAGGATTACCTAATACATTATACAATCCACATCTGAGAACCAATAATTTATTATCAAATTCCTTCTTGAATGTATATCCCACATCCAGTCTGTAATTGAATTTTCCACGATCTGTCCTAAAACCTATTTTTTTATCTTCCTCAAGCCAATTATCCTCAACCTGAATCCTACCCGATTTCATAATACAACCTAAAGAGAAAGCTGATGATTTATTTAGCTTATACGACAAAGCACTCGCCGAATAATGAGGTATATCATACAATGACGGAAGTTTTCCCAAATGTTCAAGCCCATTAAACCATTCCCTGCTACGGGAATATGTATAAGACTGCTGGAACGTCCATCTGTCATACATATAATACAGAAAGAATTTTATACCATAACTATCTCCCTTCCCTGTTATCATATATTTACTCCAATCATTATCCACTACCACTGCACTTGGCCCCAAGGCCACAAGATTCCGTCTTGTTTTATAATACACAGATGTTTCTATCTTTCCTTTATTTCCCGCAAAGTTATTTTTCCACCCCACTTCATAATGTTCCGACGAACGCGGTTTAAATCCTTCGATACTGGGCATTCTAAAATCTGTCGGAAGAGCAAATCCATTAAAACTTATATAATGATAAAACTGTTCCATCTTTGAAAAATTAAGATAGAGCATATTATTATTATCCGGAGTATAGTTCAGCGCAAACCGAGGTTGTATGCTGTAATAATTCCGATAATTTACCGGACTGTAAGCCACAAAATGTACACCCACACGAGTGGAAATTTTATCAGACAATCTTAAATAATTATCATAGTAAACCGAATATTGGTTTATAGCCTCAGCCTGCTTCTGACGAGTTCCTCCAAAAGCAGCCATTTCATACCTCTCGTATGTATATTTTGCCCCCAAACGGACAGAATAAATATTCTCCGGACTATAACTGAACTCTGTAGAAAGATTGAATGTTTTTATTCCGGTACCTATTTCATTATCAACAATTTCAGAATTTGCTGATTCATTGCCATTCCATTCATCTCCCAATTCGACATCCCACCCCCCATCGGTACTTTCCTCGTTATCCGAACCAAAGCCAAGCACATCGGCATTGGCACGGCTTGAATATGCCGAATAATAAGCAGAAGTTACATTACCCAGTTTTCCCCACTGCCCATTATAAGATAGTTTATAAATCTGATTGTTCCATTTCACCACAGGAATAGCTTCTTCAGTATATATGGGGATTCTAAATTCATCGTACGTATTATATGCCAAAAGTTTTATCGAACTGGTAGGAGAAAGATAATATGAAAGTTTTGCATTAAAATCCAGTGAATAATGATTTTGCTTATTTTGCTCAGAAAGTAACTGATCAAAAAAATCCATCCAGCTTCTCCTTACACTGAACAGATAAGATAACTTATTTTTTATGAAAGGCCCTTCTAAAGTAAGTGATGCTGCCGGCATATCGATAGAAAATATCCGCAAATGCTCGTTTTTGTTACCATCTTTCAAGTTAAACTCAGTAACAGACGATAAGCCACCTTCCAGCCTGATTGGGAAAAAACCATTATGAAAAACGATGTTTTTGATGGCATCTCCACAAAACTGCGGCAACTGAGCACTGATATGTCCCGGATGAAATACAGGTACTCCATCCAGAAGAATGATATTTTCATCATAGCTTCCCCCGTTCACCATAAAATTGTTTCCGGTAGGGATTCCTGTTACACCAGGCAAGATCCATATTTGCGAGAACAAATCATTGCCATTGAACGAAAGCATTCCTGAAGATGTGATTTCCGACAACTCTACTTCATTTCTCATAGACTGTACTGTCACCTCACCAACCTCAAAAAGCATAGGATTTAATTTTATATTCACACTTTTCTCTCCATACAGATGAAGTGAAGTTGAATATTTTTCAAAGCCCATATAAGAAACCTCCAAATTATACGCTCCTTCTGTCAGCTCCTGATAAAAGATACCATTTTCATTACTTACCGTATAATACCGCTTCCCTTCACTATCTGTAATTGCAACCATGGCTCCATATAGTCTTTCAGATGTTGTATTATCTGAAATGATACCCGAAACCATATATTCGTTTTTTGAATCAATACGTATCACAATTTTTCTTCCGGGCATTTCTGTAAGACTGAATTTATAGTCTTTCAACAAAATAGAAAGAAGTTGCGATATAGTCATTGTGGCCGATTGCGGTACGATACAGTTCTTCTCAGAATCTACATTAGACGGATTGTACGAAATTGAAACTCCTTTTTGCTTTTCTATAAACCGGAACCATTGGAGTACAGAAGCCGATGAAGCTCTGACAAACAAAACTTCATCTACCAACTTTTTATCAGAACTTTGGATAGAATTGCCTATATTTTCCATGCTTATAAGCTCAGTATTCCAGTCTTTTGTCAAAGACTCAGACCAGACATTGCTTATACTCAGAAAAACGAACAGAAACAATACTACCTGTATCGGCTTTTGCATCATGCCAGTAATCCCTTTTATTTATAAAGTTTATAATGTTTTCCCGGTTCAATCACCTCATATTTACAATCGCACAGAAAAGCTAATTCTACTACAATCGCGTCTACATCATCCAAGTTTATCTTACTTGTAATTTTATTATTCTGCAATTTCTTTTCTACATCAATTTTCAACCCGATAACCTGCTCTATTTTTGCAGTAACATCTGCTATATCCACATTTGTAAACGAGAGAGAACGAGGTTGTTCTTCGAAAATCTGGAATGGATTTTCAATACTTCCAGTCTTTAAGACATTATGTTCTAATTCCGCTTTCTGATTGGCTTTTATCACGACCTTATTGTTCTCCGACTTGACACTTACAATACCCGTTTTGACATAGACTCCAGCTTTTCCGTCGTTTGCCGCATCTACAAGAAACGATGTACCCAATACCTCAACCAAAATGCGTTCTGCTTCAACTTTGAAGGCTCTTCCGTTCATTTTCCTTACATCAAAGAAAGCCTTACCATTTAACTTTATCTCTCGTGCATATTTATCTCCACGGGATTTATAGCTTACATTGGCATTCGGATACAATATAACAAACGAACTGTCCGGCAGATAGATTTTCTCTTTCACTGTAGAATGATTGGCATACCACATTTCCTCTGTCTGCTGACTTTTCAGGAAAAAGAGCGTAGAAACAACCATGAGAACTATTACTGAAGCAGCTACATAGAACACAGACATACTTACTCTCTTTTTCTTTCCGTCGGTTATGCTATAAACCTTTTCCTCCTTCTGAGAAATACTTCTATCTATATGCTGTTCTATTCTTTCCCAAGCTTTTTCGGTATTGAAAACCGGCGGCTTCTGTGGAGAAACAAGCTTTACCAACCGATTGTATTCTTGCGTATGCGACGCAATCCATTCTTGAATATCATCAGTTTCTTGCCTGGACAATGTTTCTCCTGCAATATATTTAGCTAACAATTCATTAATATAGTCTTCTGTATATTTCATCTTTATTTATGGCTGGTAATGATTGATAGAACTAAAGTGATAAAAACTACAACTGTAACTATATAGGTCGCTGCAAATTCTCTAAGCAACTTAATGGCTTTTCCCATTTGATTTTCTACTGTCTTTTCGGACAAAGACAGCGTTTGGGCTATTTCTTTATATTTCATTCCTTTGAGTTTCGATAACAAGAATATCTCTTTACACTTAGGAGGAAGCACGGAAAGTGCTTCTTTCAAGATTTCCTCAGGCGTTTTTTTCTCATCATCCATAGCCTCCTCATCCCATAAACAGGCTCCAGCCGACGGATTTTCCTCTATAGACATCACACACGAGTCTTTTTTACGCAAAAATGAAATACATGCATTTTTCACTGCCGTAGTAATATACGCAGCAAACTCCTTGTCGGGAAGAGCATCCTTTCCCTTATCCCATATAGTAATGAAAAGCTCCTGCACTATATCCTCCGAATCGTCTGCATCGGAAACATATTCATATGCAAGACTACAAAGTCTAGTGTAGTGTTCATTGAACCTGGACTTGAAAATTTCTTTTCTGTCAGTATTCATTGGACGACATTTATTTGTGAGTATCAGATGTATATTACAAATATACAGATTATGAATTTAAACCCTAATGATTGGAATCATTTTTTAATGACAGGCAAGCTGGATTTGTGATATACCATTCACTTCAGCTCCGTTTTGCCTGTCTGTGATATTAAATTGCAAGGTTTAAAACTTAAAACTTAATCCGGCAGTAAGAAATCCTTTATTTCCAAGACCGGCTTCAACAAAACCTCCTACACGTTCGTTTCCCACTCTCACAGCTATCGGATTTACCTGATAAGCAAAATCAGTACTGAAGTTTGCCTTTTTTTCAGGTGTTTTTTTATCAACCGGAGTTTCACTGTGTCTTGAGAAGTTTACACCGGCTGCAGCCGTTCCATACAACTCCACTAGTCTACACTTGTAGTAAACAAATTCTGCAGTAGGAAGAACAAGTAAACGCAAATCTTTCTCCTTTATCGATGGAGTCTTTTCTCCTGCTATAGAAAGTTTACTGCTCGACATTCCGAATCCCAGGTCAGCACCTACTCTGAAACGGTTGATAGAATATCTGTAGCCCAAGCCATATATCATACTGTATTTACTGTCCGAACGCTTCGTTCCAGTAATAGCCTCTTCTATTCCCATACCAAGGATATCTACACTCCCTTGTGTCAATCCATCGCTCACAGAGATTCTCAAATCGTGTTTTTTATCATTTGCGACAAAATCTTGTGTAGTACTCTGTGCATTTACTACATTAAAACCAGCTACCATAAAGAGAGACAATGCGAAAAATTTCAGTTTCATAATTCAATGTGTTTAGTTAGTTAATGATTCTTTTTTCTTTCTTTTCACTGACATAACGCAGGATTACTTAAAAACCCCTATGCCTCTCTTCAAAAAATATAAAAAAAATGTCCTCCCGACTTTCGCCAAGAGGACATTCCATTCTATAATTACCTTAAAGGTTATGTTTCTTACCAGATATTGACACGTTTTTCAGGTGCAATATACATCGAATCGTTCGGAGTGATACCGAAAGCATCGTACCATGCCTGGATATGAGGCAAAGCACCATTTACACGCCATTCTGCCAATGAGTGAGGATCCGATTTAGTATAAACACGAATCTGTTCGTCACGAATATTGCCAGCCCATACCAGTGCATACGACAGGAAGAAACGTTGTTCTGGAGTAAAGCCATTTTCAACACCCAGAGGAGATTCCTTCATGGCATGCTGCAACGCAGCGTATGCAATCTTCAAACCACCGTGATCGGCAATATTTTCACCCAGTGTCAGTGCACCGTTTGCATACAATCCCGGCAATACTTCAATCTTGTTGAAGAAGTCTACCATTACTTTTGCACGTTCTGTAAAGCGTTCTGCATCGCCTTCTGCCCACCAGTCTTTCAAGTTACCATCTTTATCGAACTGACGTCCCTGGTCATCGAATCCGTGAGTCATTTCATGTCCGATTACTACACCGATAGCTCCATAGTTACAAGCATCATCTGCATTCATATCGAAGAACGGATATTGCAGAATAGCAGCCGGGAAACAAATTTCGTTTGTAGACGGATTGTAGTATGCATTGACAGTCTGAGGAGTCATCAGCCATTCATCCTTATCTACCGGTTTGCCGATACGGCTCAACATATCATCCAATCCCCATTTAGCTGCACGACACACGTTAGCCCAATAAGAATCTTTTTCCACCTTCAAAGCAGAATAATCCTTCCATTTGTCCGGATAACCGATTTTTACATGGAAAGCATTCAGTTTTTCCTGTGCTCTCACTTTAGTACTGTCGCTCATCCATTCCTGTGCCTGGATACGTTCACCCAAAGCTACCTGTAAATTCTTCACCAGCTTCAACATACGTTCTTTTGCGGCAGCAGGGAAATACTTCTCTACATACATCTGTCCTACCAACTCACCCAACATTCCGTTTACAGAGTTGACCGCACGTTTCCAGCGAGGCTGATTTACCTGACGTCCAGACAATACCTTACCATAGAAATCGAAACGAGCAGCTACAAAGTCATCGCTCAGATAAGAAGCTGCTGCATCAATCAAATTATACTGCAAGTAAGAGATATGTTTAGATACAGGCAATGTATTCATCAAATCACCTACTTTCTGAATCGGTTCCAAACGTTCTACGTTCAGTTCTTTCACTTCCTGTATTCCCAATCCTTTCAGACAAGCATCCCAGTCTACCCCCGGAATGTTTTTCTTCAAGTCCGCATAACTCATCTTATGATAGTTGGCTTCCGGATCACGACGTTCTACTGCACTGAACGATGCCTGTGCAATGGCAGTCTCTATTTCCAACACATCATTCATTTTCTGCTGTGCTTCGGCCTCTGTAAAGCCAGCCAGACGGAACAACTTACAGATGTATTGTTTATAATTTTCGCGGATATTGACTGTCACAGAATCCTGATCCAGATAATATTCTTTTTCACCCAAGTTGATACCTCCCTGAGCAATCTGGAAAATATTTACAGTACTATTCTTAGGATCGGCATACACATAACTGCTAAAATAAGTACCCACACCACAATTTGCCAGTTTTACCATCATCGGTACAATCTGACTTTTATCTGTGATAGCAGCTATTTCTTCCAACTGAGCCTTAATAGGAGTAACCCCGTCGTTGTTCAGTTTCACACTGTCCATAGCCAAAGTATATAAATCTCCTATCTTCTGTTCCTTGCTTCCGGGAGTTCCTTTCTGTGCAGCACAGCTTTCAATCAATTCGCGTACCTGCTTCTGACTATTCTCGAACAACATGTCGAAAGTGCCATAGCGCGAATACTCTGCAGTCAGCGGATGTGCGTCATTCCATCCACCACAAGCATAACGGAAGAAGTCCTGTCCAGGAGCTACCGTTGTGTCCATATTTGCCAGATCAATACCCGAAGTACTCTGTACTCCTTTCTGGCCTGTACAACTTGCCATTGCAGTAAGAGCAAACGCTGCAACGGCTACACAATGTTTTGTTTTCATACTTCAATATTATTAAAACAGTAAGTAATTTATTCTTTTACAGTGAGGCTTTCCTGCTCCATCAAGGCTGCCTCCCACTCTTCTTCCGCCTCAGAAATCTGCTGTTTCAGCTGCTGATGCTGTTCGTAAAGTTTCATATCCGAAGCACCTTCGGGTGTAGCCATCTTTAATTCCAGTTCTGCCACTTGCGATTCCAGTTTTTCTATACGATTCTCACAGTCGGCAATCTGTTTTTCTACCTTGCGGAGCTTTTTATTCAGCTCTTTCTGCGCTTCATAAGAAAGCTTGTTTTCGCTGGCCTGTACAGTTTCTTCTTTCTTGGATGCCACCGTAGGCGACTGGGAAAGCTGCAGTTCGTTCAGGCTCTCCATCTTCTTTTTCTGCAGAAAATCGTAAATACCACCGATGTGCTCCTTCACGACTCCCCCACCAAATTCGTAGACTTTGGTGACCAGTCCGTCCAAGAACTCACGGTCGTGTGAAACTACAATCACCGTACCATCAAATTCGCGGATAGCCTCTTTCAACACATCCTTTGAACGCATATCAAGGTGATTAGTCGGTTCGTCCAGAATAAGGAAGTTCACCGGCTCAAGCAGCAGTTTAATCATAGCCAGACGGCTGCGTTCTCCACCGGAAAGCACCTTGACTTTCTTTTCGGAAGCTTCTCCTCCAAACATGAAAGCCCCCAGTATATCACGAATTTTCAGACGAATATCTCCTTTGGCCACACGGTCTATAGTATCGAATACAGTAAGGTTTTCGTCCAAAAGCTGTGCCTGATTCTGTGCAAAATAGCCAATCTGTACGTTATGACCTATCACCAGTTTTCCTTCATACGGAATCTGATCCATGATGCACTTGACAAGGGTAGACTTACCTTCACCGTTCTTTCCTACAAACGCTACTTTTTCACCACGGTTGATAGTCAGTGTGACATCGTGGAATACTACGTGGTCGCCATAAGCCTTTTTCACTCCTTCACAAATCACCGGATAGTTTCCCGAACGCATGGCCGGTGCAAACTTCAGACGAAGCGAAGAAGTATCTTCTTCGTCGATTTCAATCGGCACAATCTTTTCCAGCTGCTTGATGCGGCTCTGTACCTGCACAGCTTTGGTAGCCTTATAGCGGAAACGTTCGATAAAGTCTTCTGTATCTTTTATTTCTTTCTGCTGATTCTCGTACGCACGGAGCTGCTGCTCGCGACGTTCCTTGCGCAACACCACAAACTCGTCGTATGCAACCTTGTAATCGTAGATATGTCCGCAGGAAATCTCAATTGTGCGGTTAGTGACATTGTTGATGAAAGCACGGTCGTGACTTACCAGCACGACTGCACCCGGACTGACTTTGAGGAAATTCTCCAGCCACTGGATACTTTCAATATCGAGGTGGTTGGTAGGCTCGTCGAGCAACAATACATCCGGACGACGCAACAACAGCTTCGCCAACTCGATACGCATACGCCATCCGCCACTGAACTCGGAAGTAGGACGGTCGAAATCGCTCCGGCTGAAACCAAGCCCAGTCAGTGTACGTTCTATCTCAGCCTTATAATTGGTTCCTCCCATCATCAGGAAGCGTTCATTATCGTGTGTAAAACGTTCTATCAACTCATGATAACTTTCCGAATCGTAATCGGTACGATCTGCCAACTCCTGGTTCATACGCGCAATACGATCCTGCAATTCGAATATATGCTCAAAAGCCATCTCGGCCTCAGCCATCACCGTACGCGTATCACTCAGAATCATTACCTGTGGCAAATAACCGATAGTCACTCCACGCTGTACGGCTACTACCCCCTCGGTAGGCTGCTGGAGACCTGCCAGAATTTTCAGCATAGTCGACTTTCCGGCACCATTCTTTCCAACTAGCGCAATACGGTCTTTCTTATTAATCACAAACGAGACATCCTCAAACAAAGGTGTCACTCCAAACTCAACTTTCAGTCCTTCTATTGAAATCATGGGCTTCAATTTCTTTACAAAGTGTTGGCAAAGTTATAATTTTTATCTGAGGATTGATATGCTAACGTCCTTTTTTTCAGACACGGAGACAATTCACACATCATTTTCCTCTGCATTTTAGTAAAAGGAAATTTATGCTTCTTAAATAGTGTTATAAAACAGCATTTTATTGAGCTTTTATTTGCAGATAAGCCGAAAGTCCGTACCTTTGCACTGTGTTTTTCATAGTATTAGATTTAAGGTTAACAAAGGTTGGAGTACAGCGGTACTCCTTTTTTTATGCCCTTTTGTAAACAGACTTCTTTTACCGGTATTCTTTAACCCAGTTTATCAGCAAGAAAAGCATTCACTACCATAGATATAAATCTATCCTTCCATTCGTAAATTCAAGACGACGACGTCGGCTGTACAACCGACAACGCTGATTATATATCCAACGACGGCAACTCTGCATTCAACGACGGCGATTAAAGCCTCCGACAGATCTCATTATTCCTCTGTGCTAAATCCTTCATATATCCATCCAAAAGCCACAAAATAAAAAGCCCGGCATACATCCATACGGATATTTGCCGGGCTTATCCCTTATTTAAAGACTATAAAGTCTGTTTACTCTTCTGTATAACGTTCGATAGTCTGTGCACGGTCGGGACCTACAGAAACAATCTTAATAGGTGTACCCAACTGTTCTTCCAAGAATGAGATGTATGCATTGAATTCTTCAGGGAATTCATCTTCACTGGTCATCTTAGTCATGTCGGTCTTCCATCCTGGCATTTCTACATATACAGGTTCTACACCTTCAGTGATATCGTATGGGAAGTAATCGATTTCTTCTCCATTCACCTTGTAAGCTACACAAGCCTTGATTGTATCGAAACCATCCAACACATCGCTCTTCATCAAAATCAGCTGAGTAACTCCGTTCACCATGATAGAATAACGCAAAGCGACCAAGTCTACCCAACCACAACGACGTTCACGTCCGGTTACAGCTCCGTATTCGTGACCCAAATCACGGATTGTCTTTCCGGTTTCATCGAACAGTTCTGTAGGGAACGGACCTGCTCCTACACGGGTGCAGTATGCCTTCATGATACCATATACCTCACCAATCTTGTTAGGACCTAATCCCAATCCGGTACAAGCTCCTGCACAGATGGTATTAGAAGAAGTTACAAACGGATAAGAACCGAAGTCTACATCCAGCATTGTACCCTGTGCACCTTCGCACAACACGCTCTTTCCTTCTTTCAACAGGTTGTTGATTTCGTGTTCGCTGTCTACCAAGGGGAACTGACGCAGGTATTCGATACCTTCCATCCACTGTTTTTCCACTTCAGTAATATCGTATTCATAATTCAGACTCTTCAGAATCTGTTCATGGCGTGCCTTTGCAGCTGCATATTTTGCTTCGAAATTATGCAAGATATCACCTACACGCAAACCGTTACGGCTCACTTTATCTGTATAAGTAGGACCGATACCCTTACCTGTTGTACCTACCTTCGATGCACCTTTGGCAGCTTCGTAAGCAGCATCCAATACACGGTGAGTAGGCAAAATCAGATGTGCTTTCTTCGAAATATGTAAACGTTCTTTCAGTGGATGGCCACTTGCTTCGAGCGCTTCGGCTTCAGCCTTGAACAAAGCAGGATCAAGTACTACGCCATTACCGATAATGTTCACTTTATCTCCCTGGAAAATACCCGAAGGAATAGAACGAAGTACATATTTCTGACCTTCGAACTCAAGTGTATGACCGGCATTCGGACCACCCTGGAAACGGGCTACCACATCGTAGCGGGGAGTCAATACGTCGACTACTTTACCTTTGCCTTCGTCGCCCCATTGTAAACCTAACAAGACATCTACTTTCATGATTTCTCTTTATTTTATAATTCTTACTTACTTTTTTTACGTCTGGCTCCCATACACTTACTGCAGAGTCCGTAAATATACAACGAATAATGTTGTGCATGAAACCCTTTCATACGGGTTTGTGCTATTACCTGCTTTAAAGCCTCGTCTTCAAACTCCGAGACCTTGCCGCACGAAGTGCATATCATGTGATGGTGGGTTTCATTGTTGTACGAACGTTCGTACTGGGAAGTATTGCCAAACTGATGTTTGATAACCAGACCGGCATCGATCAAAAGAATAATCGTATTATAGAGGGTAGCACGGCTTACACGGAACTTTTCTTTCTCTGCCATATGATAATATAGCTCATCAATATCGAAATGTCCCTTGATGGTATAAATGGTATCGAGTATAGCATATCGTTCAGGTGTCTTTCGATGCCCGTTCTTTTGCAGGTATTCTGTCAGAATCTGCTTTGCCTTATCTCTTATATCCTCTTCCATCTGAGTAATCCGTTCAGCCGTCAAAGATAGCCTTTTTTATGTAATTGGGAAAGATTATTTATAAATATTCTATCTCCAATCTGATTTCACCAGCCAGCAACCGTACATTCTCTTTCTCCGACTTTAGCAGGGCCTGCAAAGGTTTACCCATTTTGCGTGCATTGTCTTTCGACTGCAATGCAAACTTGCACAAGGCCAATGCTGCGGCCTTCTGCACACTTACGATATCTCCTTCCAAAGCCGTAAATGCCTGATCCAGGAATTCGGCCTCTGCCCGCTCGTTGAGTTTCTGACCTTTCATCAACAGACGGGCCATCAGCAGGAAGCCGCATAACTGGAAGTACTCACGTTCATCGGCCATCCAACGGAATACCACCTCCGACGCGTAAGGCAAACGCTGGAAAAGATTCATTACAGTATATTCTGCCAATTCCGGATAGTGCATGTCTTCTATCCAGATATCTGCTATCTCCGGACAAAAAGAATCTACCGGCTGCAATAATCCTGCCAGAATCTTACATTCGCGGATATTCTCTTTCCACAAAGCCTGAGCTACTTCATGATTGGGTTCGTAAGCAGCAGCAATCTCCTTGATACGGGGAAACTCTATACCGAAATTCAGTTTGTATCCCAAACCTTTCTCACGCATGCTTTGCGAAATTACCCCGTTCATAAACAAACGGAATTTCGACTTTATATCTTTTATTGTTTCATGTACATCTGCCATAGTTTTTCTTTTAAAAGCGCATTATAAATTTGAATATTCGCGGCTATAGCGTAACATCTGTTCGGCATAGCCTTCCCCGTAAGTAACCTTTACATCGGTAATATTGCCTTCGGCATCCAATACCGGTGTATAAACTGGATTCACAAAACCTTTATACGGAGCCAAATGCAGTTTGCGATAGCGTTCCAGTACCTCTGCATGCAGCACTGCATCTACTTTCACGGCATAATTTTCTACCAGCATACGGGCTGCTTCGTAATCGCCTTCGCTCTTGATACGCTGAATTTCGGCAAGAAGCTTACCGAACAGCATACGCAGTTTGCAGTAATCATTTATTTTTACATAAGTCTTTCCATCACGTACTACCATTTCCACTACCCGTTCTTCACGTCCCTGCTCCAATGCCCAACGTGCGATGAGTTGACGGTTACGCATGTGTGCTTCTTCTACCGTACATCCAGGCTCAATACGTACAAATTGTGTCATCAGACCGTTCATCATATACGAATAATATTCTGCCTTATAAGCATCCGCATCGGGGACCAATCCCAATTCTACCATCTTGGCATCGGGCAGATAATACAGACCGAACAAATCGGCACGTGCTTCTTCTATGGTTGAGCCATGTGCTTTCAAGGCATCCGGATCGACACCGGGTAAAAGCTTTCCCGAACCATGTCCAAGACATTCGTGCAAGTCGGTATGCAAATCATCGGTAATATCTGCATACGTTTCCAGCAGCCTGAGTTCTTCCGGACCGTATACAAATTCTTCACGGAATCCATTGCCATGCGCTGCTTTATTGTATGCTTCTGTCAGGTTACCAATTGTAACCGATTTCGAACCATGCACACTACGTATCCAGTTGGAATTAGGCAAATTGATACCAATAGCCGAAGCCGGATACAGATCCCCCGCCAGCATTGCGGCTGTGATAACTTTAGCAGACACTCCTTTGACTTGTTCTTTCTTGAAACGGGCGTCTACCGGTGAATGGTCTTCAAACCACTGTGCATTCTCACTGATTGTCTCTGTACGGCGAGTTGCTTCAAGGTCTTTAAAGTTTACAATCGACTCCCAACTGGCTTTCATCCCCAGCGGATCGCCATAGCTTTCAATAAATCCGTTTACGAAATCGACAAGCGAAGATGTATCTTTAAGCCATTGGATAGAATAACGATCGAATGTCTTCAAATCACCAGTATGATAGAATTCTATCAGCAAACGAATCACTTCTTTCTGCGTATCGTTTTCTGCCACATCCATAGCTTTCTCCAGCCAATATACAATCTTCTCTAAAGCTGCGGAATACATACCTCCTATCTTCCATACTTCTTCCTGCACGACTCCGTCTTTTTTTACCAGCCGGCTATTCATACCGTACATTACCGGTTCTTCATCGTCTGCCAACTTCTGACTAGCATAAAACTCTTCTGCTTCCTGTTGGGTTACTCCTTCATAATAATTGGCAGCAGAAGTCAGAATCAAATCTTCCCCATCGGCCTGATTCACTCGTTTAGGCATCACCGAAGGGTCGAATATCACCGGGAATAATTTATGACAAAGTTCGTCTATGCTTTCTCCTTCTTCCAAGGGCAATACAGAACTGTCTAACGAATCGATCAGACTACGTAAATAAGCTGCAGAAAATTCGGGTATAAATTTATCACAAGCATAATGGTGATGAATACCGTTGGCAAACCAAACCCGCTTCAGATATACTTCCAAAGCCTGAAATTCGGAAGTAGAACGTTCACCTTCATAATGAAGGTATATAGCTTCCAACAGACGACGAATTTGCAGATTATATTTACCATTCTGATCGAACAGAATATCTCTTCCCTCCAAAGCAGCTTGCGACAAATAATAAATCAGTTGTTTACGCGGCAATGAAAGCTCTTCAAACCCATTTACCCGATACCTCAACAACTGCAAGTCTGCAAACTGTTCCACTGTATAATTAAAAGAATTTTGTTCCATACTTTATCATTTCAAATTACCTACAAGAACAAATTAAAACAAAAAACGAAGAATCCTGTATACATAAACGTATGATGTACACAAAATTCTTCGTTCTGTTCTGATTTACAATTATATAAATTATATATTACTTGTTTTCCAATTTACGTTTACGATAACTATTGGGTGTTTCGCCTACATTTTTATAGAATGCAGCATAAAACGATTGGCGGTTGGCAAACCCTACCATCGCACTGATTTCTTCTACATTCTTATCCAAATAGCGCTTATCAATCAACAAATGCAATGCATCTTTTATACGATATTCGTTCAGCAAGCATGAATAATTCATACCAAAACGAGAATTTATAACAGCCGATAAATAACGGGTATTTGTTTTTAACTCTTTCGCCAAATCTTTTGCCGAAAAATTCACATCCTTGTACTTCTTTTGCACCACTATTATATGCAAAATTTTATCGTACAATTCATCTGCCAACTCAGCCCTAATCATATTGCGATATGCGGCATCCTTAATCTTCTTTTCGCGCAAATTATAAGGTTTCTTCACAAGAACCTCATTCGTTGCCATTACACTCGTTTCGTCTCTCATCTGTCTTTATTAATTTAATTTTTTGCTATGTAGTACAAATTTGATAAGTTTTTTTTATTTAGCAATTAATTTAGACATCAAAAATACTTAAAAGCGATATTTTTATTTCATTATTTCTTTACTATGCAAACTTCATGGTAGAGTTCTGCTTTCTACACATTGCATAATTCAACAAAAATTAGTTTATCTTTGCCGCTTGAAATACCGGAAAAGAAAACATGATATTAAAGACTTTAAAAGCATATTTCGGATACACACATTTCCGTCCTCTACAAGAAGAAATTATTACCCGAATCTTAAGTAAAAAAGACACGCTTGTGTTAATGCCTACCGGAGGAGGAAAGTCCATTTGCTATCAGTTGCCGGCGTTGCTTATGCCTGGAACTACAGTAGTGGTATCACCTCTTATTTCACTGATGAAAGATCAGGTAGAAGCACTGCAAGCCAATGGTATCATAGCCCGGGCACTCAACAGCACTAACGATGAAACCACAAATGCCAACCTGCGCTTTGAATGTATGCAAGGCAGGGTAAAATTACTTTATATTTCCCCGGAAAGACTGATGTCGGAATTGAACTTCTTACTGAAAGATATCAATATTTCACTGTTTGCTATTGATGAAGCTCACTGTATATCACAATGGGGACATGATTTCCGTCCGGAATACACGCAGTTGAAAGCATTGCGCCAACAATTTCCACATGTACCGATTGTTGCATTGACTGCAACAGCCGACAAAATCACCCGGCAGGATATCATCCAACAACTGGCAATGAAAGATCCTCAAATATTCATATCATCTTTCGACCGCCCCAACCTGAGTCTGGATGTGAAAAGAGGATTTCAGCAGAAAGAAAAAATCAGAACGATTCTGGATTTTATCGGACGACATAAGAACGAAAGTGGTATTATTTACTGCATGAGCCGAAACAATACAGAGAAAGTGGCCGACTTACTGGAAGCACAAGGCATACGGACAGCTGTCTATCATGCCGGACTAAGTACTGCTGCACGCGATGCTGCCCAAGATGACTTCATCAACGACCGGGTACAAGTGGTCTGTGCTACGATTGCTTTTGGAATGGGTATCGACAAATCGAACGTCAGATGGGTAATCCATTACAACTTGCCCAAAAGCATTGAAAGCTTTTATCAGGAAATAGGAAGAGCCGGAAGAGACGGACTTCCCAGCGACACCCTGCTTTTCTACTCGTTCGGCGATATTGTCATGTTATCGAAGTTTGCAGCAGAAAGTAATCAGCAGGAAATCAATTTGGAAAAGCTGAACCGTATGCAACAATATGCTGAAGCAGACATATGCCGACGTCGTATTTTGCTGAATTACTTTGGAGAGACGATGACACACGATTGTGGTAATTGTGACGTATGCCGGAATCCTCCTGAACGGTTTGACGGTACCATCATCGTACAAAAAGCGTTGAGTGGTATTGCTCGTACTGACCAACAAGTCGGAATCAGCACTTTAATTGACCTTTTAAAAGGAGCCGCAACGCAAGAAATCATTGAAAAGAAATACGACCAACTGAAGACTTATGGGGTAGGAAGAGATATTCCTGCTCGCGACTGGCAAGACTATCTGCTCCAAATGCTAAACCTCGGTTATTTTGAAGTGGCCTACAATGAAAAGAATCATTTGAAAATAACAGAAGCAGGAAAAAAAGTTCTGTTTGGAAAAGAACGGGCACAACTGGTAGTAATCAAAAGAGAGGAACATCTGGGGCAAGAGTCAAAAAAAGGAAAAAAGAAAACCAAAATACAAGAACCACAAGCACCGGTACTTACTCCGGCTGTATTCGAAAACGAAGACGAATATCTGTTCGAAGAATTACGTGTGCTGCGAAAGAAGTTGGCAGACTCTCAGGCAATACCGGCCTACATTGTGTTGTCCGACAAGACCCTTCACCTCTTATCCTCTGCAAAGCCGACTACCATAGAAGCGTTCGGAGAAATCAGTGGTATCGGTGAGTTCAAGAAAGAAAAATACGGCAAAGACTTTGTAGAAGTCATTCGCCGTTTTCTGAATAAATCTAGTAAATAAGACTAATATGGAAGCATGAGTATATCTCATGCTTCTTCGTCTCCTTCGTCTTCACGTACTGGAGTTGTGGTAACAAGGACCTTGTCTATACGAGCACCATCCATATCTACTACCTCCAGCGTAAAGCCATTCCATTCGATGGTTTCTCCACTCGTCGGAATATGCTGTAACTGCTGAAGAATAAGTCCGCCCACAGTATTATATTCTGAATTCTCGAATAAATCCAAACGGTTAAAATAGTATAGAAAATCATAAAACGGACATTGTCCTTCTACCAGCCATCCCTCTTTATTTACCCGCTTGATGATATCCGGTTCTTCCTCTGCATTGTCCATCGTTCCAACCAGTCCTTCCAAAATATCTTTCAATGTAATAATACCGGTACAAGCACCAAACTCATCACAAACCAGCGCACGGCTAACGCGCTGAATTTTCATCTGTTCCAGCGCCTTATATACATTCATACCTTCGTGAAAATAAACAGGTTCGCTGATTAATGAAGCAAGATCAAAATCGGGTTTGTACAAATGAAGAACCAAATCTTTCAGCAAGACAACTCCTTTGACATGGTCTAAATCGCCTTCTGCTATCGGGTAAAACTCATACAGTTCACTTTGTACCACTTCTTTCACCTCTGCCGGAGTCATTTCAGTATCCAGCCAGACAATGTCGTTTTTATGAGTCATGATTGATTCAATCTTCAAATCACCCAACAAAAAGACACGCTGCACAATATCCTGTTCTACCGGCTGTACCTCTCCATCTTCTGTACCCTCCTGTATAATCGATTTAATTTCTTCTTCCGTCACTTTGCTGTCCGTATCCTTTATACCCAATAAATTGAACATGGCAGAAGTACTCTTTGAAAGCAACCACACAAAAGGAGAAGCAACAATCGAAAGAACATTCATCGGTCGGGACACCAGTTTTGCAGCCTTTTCGGCAACACTTAATCCAATACGTTTAGGAACCAGTTCTCCGAAGATAATAGTCAAATAGGTCACCACAACCACAATCACACCTTGTGCCAATGCAGAGGCATAAGTAGCAGACACTCCCCATGCAAGCATTGTATCGGTCAAAGATACTGCAATCTTATTTCCCGAATAGATACCGGTAAGAATTCCAATTAAAGTAATACCGATTTGTACGGTTGAAAGAAAGCGGTCAGGCTCGTTAGCCAGTTTCAAAGCTATATTAGCAGCTTTATTTCCTTTTTTTGCATCAGTAGAAAGTCGTGATTTACGTGCAGAGATTAATGCCACCTCAGACATGGCAAAGATTCCATTTAAAATGATAAGTCCAATAATTATAAAAATTTCATCCATAGATAAATAACATGTTTATGTCGAAACAAATTTAACAGAATGTTCATTGACAAACATGGAATAGTCTAGAAATTATATTGTTTTAACAGAATTTTCAACACAAAATATTTACTACACCTTATAACACCTTACAATTTGGATACTCCATTACCCATATACAATATATATATCCTTCTCCTATGCTTCCACGAATACCATATAAAAAAAATACTTTACCCCATTCTTCTACCGAGGATATTCTCCTGTGAAGCAGATAGACAAATATTACCTGCAAACAAAAAAGAAAATTCACTATCTTTGCCGGAGTACTCTCATAAAAACAAATATGAAGCGGATAAAAATAACACCACCCGATACAGTACATGCTACCATCCAGTTGCCTTCATCGAAGAGCATCTGCAACCGCGCCTTGCTTATTCATGCACTGGCTCAAGGGAATTGTACATTAGAGAATTTGTCGGATTGCGACGATACCCGCGTGATGGTACGCGCCTTGCAAGAACTTTCTCCTACTATCGATATCATGGCTGCAGGTACAGCCATGCGCTTCCTTACAGCCTTTTTATCGGTAACAGAAGGTACACATCTTATTACCGGTACAGAGCGGATGCGCCAGCGCCCCATTCAGATACTGGTAGACGCTCTCCGTTCGTTGGGAGCCGACATCGAATATGCCGAAAATCCTGGTTTCCCTCCGCTTCGCATCACAGGACGCAAGCTTACAAACAGAGAGATTACCTTACCCGGACACGTCAGTTCGCAGTACATCTCTGCCCTGCTGATGATTGGTCCGGTACTTCCCCAAGGACTTCATCTGAAACTGACGGGAGAGATTGTTTCACGCCCGTACATCAATCTTACTTTACAACTGATGCACGACTTCGGAGCAGAAGCCGACTGGTTGTCGGATAATGAACTGGAAGTAAAGTCTCAGCCCTACAAAGCTCGTCCTTATTACGTAGAAAGCGATTGGAGTGCAGCTTCATACTGGTACGAAATAGCCGCATTGTCTTCAGAAGCTACTATCCAACTTCCCGGCCTGTTTGAAACCAGTTACCAAGGTGATTCGAAAGTAGCAGAACTGTTTCGTATGTTAGGAGTTGAAACAAGCTTCGACAAACAGACTGTAACGCTCACCCATACAGGAAAATGTGTAGCACGTATGGAATACGACTTCGTAAACCAGCCCGACCTGGCACAAACATTTGTCGTTACCTGTGCATTCCTTAATATTCCCTTCCGCTTTTCCGGACTGCAAAGTCTGAAAATTAAGGAAACCGACCGAATGGCTGCACTTATTACCGAAATGAGAAAGTTAGGATATCTACTGAAAGAAACCGACGGCTCCGTACTCTCTTGGGAAGGCGAACGTACACAAGCCGATGAAAATCCCGCCATCGATACCTACGAAGACCATCGCATGGCAATGGCTTTTGCACCGGCGGCTATCAAATTAAATGAATTGCGGATAAACAATCCCCAAGTCGTATCGAAATCATACCCACACTATTGGGAAGACTTACAAAACGCAGGATTTCAACTAACAGAAGAATAACAGATTATGTGGATACTTGTACTTATATTAATCGGAGTAGCATTGTTCGGCCTTGCAGCCGGTTATTTCTACAACCGAAACATTCAAAAGAAAATAGAACGCGGAGAACTGACCGAAGCTCCCGAAATTGTAGAAGTAGACAGTGAATGCTGCGGCCAGCACCAGATTTGTGAAAAAGAAAGTCTGCTGGCTGCCGTCAGTAAACAGATAGAGTATTACGACGACGAAGAGCTGGACCGATTTAAAGGACATGCTTCCGACAGCTACACAGCAGAAGAAATAGATGAATTCCGCGAAATACTTTTCTCGATGAAAGAAGAAGAGGTAGCCGGATGGAGCCGGAGCCTGCAGTTAAGAGGAATCGAACTGCCGGATGAATTGAAAGACGAACTCTTCCTCATTGTAGGAGAGCGCCGTTTCCACTAATTCCATTATTCCATCCTTTATCCCCAAAACCCATAATGCAATGATAGATTTATTCCAATACACTTTTTTTCAAAATGCCCTTTTGGGCAGTTTGTTTGCAAGCATAGCCTGTGGTATTATCGGAACCTACATCGTAACACGCCGGCTGGTTTTTATCAGTGGTGGAATAACCCATGCATCTTTTGGAGGTATAGGTATCGGACTGTATACTGGAATATCCCCTATACTGGCAGCAGCAGTCTTTTCCATCTTATCGGCCTTTGGAGTAGAATGGCTGAGTAAACGCAACGACATGCGTGAAGATTCGGCCATAGCCGTATTCTGGACATTCGGTATGGCTGTAGGTATTATTTTCAGCTTCCTGGCTCCGGGATTCAAACCGGATTTGTCTTCTTTTCTGTTTGGTAATATTCTGACTATCACTTATGCCGACATTTATCTTTTAGCCGGACTGAGTATCGCACTGACAGCATTCTTTACCCTGTTTATGCGACCGATTGTCGCCATCGCTTTCGACCGGGAGTTTGCGCGTTCCCAACGGCTTCCTGTAGCATTGTTCGAATATATTCTGATGGGATTCATCGCTCTGACTATCGTATCATGCCTGCGTATGGTAGGAATCGTATTGGCCATTTCGTTACTGACACTACCACAAATGACAGCCAATCTGTTTACTTACCGTTTTAAATATATCATCTGGCTGTCCATTGCTATCGGATATTTCAGTTGTCTGGGAGGACTGTGGCTTTCCTACCAGCTTCAAGTGCCTTCCGGAGCGGCCATTATCTTTACCTCTATACTCATTTATGCTGCAGCCAAAGTATACAAGAGTTGCGTAAAACAAAAAGGCTAAACCTATCAACCTAATAAATCAACCTGATAACCATATATAAAAAAGGAGGCCATATAATTAGTCCGCTTATGAGCTGAGGACACAACACCGTCCTTAATTTATATCCTTTTTTATACAATCGTATACTCCAATATACAGCCCCTATCAGAATAAAAGAGTATGAATTCAAAGCCAAAGCAATTAATGCTGTTAACAGAAAGTTCGATGGGTTATCGAAAAGAAAAGCAGAGGTTAAGGCCACAAGAGGAGCAGCCAAGACAGGCAGTAAAAAAACAATATTAAAAAGAATCATCACAAACGGGACTTTTATCTTTCCAACTTGATTCCTACAGATTTTATTTTCTTTCTCCATACCACTCAAAAAGGTTTCAATAAAAGTAAGAAAAAACATCTATACTTCTTTCCTTCCATTGCTTTTTAACGTCACATATAAAAAACACCTCCAGAAAACAACAAATCACTCCCCAAAAGCAAAAAAATATCCGTACATTTGCTTTTACTAAAAACGTAATATAGAAATAATATGGAAATCAAAATCAATTCCCTCGAACAAATCCACGATGCAGCCAAACAGTTTATCGCAGCAATGGGCGACAATACCGTATTTGCATTCTATGGTAAAATGGGAGCAGGAAAAACCACTTTTATCAAAGCTGTATGCGAAGAGCTGGGAGTAACTGATGTCATCAACTCACCAACTTTTGCCATTGTTAATGAATACCGTTCGGAAGATGCCGGCGAACTGATTTACCATTTCGACTTTTACCGTATCAAAAAACTGGAAGAAGTATACGATATGGGATACGAAGACTACTTCTACAGCGGTGCACTTTGCTTCATTGAATGGCCGGAACTGATTGAGGAACTTCTTCCAGGAAATTCTGTCAACGTAACCATTGAAGAAAACGAAGACGGAACCCGTACAATCCGATTTGAAGAGGCCTGATCATGACAATGCATTATATCATACAAGCGATATTTGTGATAGTAGGACTGCTGGCTATTCTGGCAGCCCTATTCAATTGGGACTGGTTTTTCAATGCTCACAATTCGCAATTCATCGTTTGCAATGTAGGACGCAAACAGGCACGTCTGTTCTACGCACTTTTGGGATGTATGATGGTGGCAACCGGAATATTCTTTTTTCTCTCACTACAGGGAATCATCTGATCTCTACAGAAGGCATAGCAACAGACTTTGCCGTATATCTACTATAATCTTGCAGCCCATCCATACAAGTCGTATCGTGTAGCCGACGGCACCGGCTGTACAACCGACGACATTGGCTCTTCATCCGACGGCGTCGGCTCTACATTCACCGACGACGGATTCAAGGAAATATCTGTACAACCAACCGGCTATAACTGTAGCAGATCTATACACTATTCTTACAAACAGAGAATGTATACATAAAAAAACGTTACTAATACCGTAAATCACGATAGTAGTAACGTTTTTCCTTGCAATAGGAACGGGTCTCCCCTCTTCTCCGATTAATCTACCTGTCCAAGAGAATTTCCGTATTCCATTTCTCCCTGTACGACAAAGAACACATCATCGGCTTCGAAAGGTCCCATACCATCTTTCTGAGCTTCCTTCATGATGTAGCTTACAATTTCATCCTGGTCGATATTGATGTAACCTTCTTCATCAGGCTGCGCGTCCAGACATCCGCTGGTTGTATAATACTCTACAATCAGATCGAGCATGTAGTACAAATCGTCGTCTGAGAACTTATCTTTCAAATCTTGAGGCAGATAGTTCTTGATGAATTCTACACATCTTTCATCGTCCTCATCTTCCAATAAGAAATCGTCTTCCAAGCTCATAGTCTTTATTTTTTATTTTAACAATGCTTCTACTTTTGCCTGCAAAGCAGCTTTTGTTGTAGCACCTACCTGTTTGTCTACTACTTCACCGTTTTTGATGAACAATACAGTAGGAATATTACGCACACCGAACTGACCCGGCAATTCAGAGTTTTCGTCTACATCGCACTTACCGATGTTTACGCTGTCTTTGTATTCTTCAGCCAATTCTTCAATGTATGGAGCAATCTGCTTGCAAGGACCACACCAAGTAGCCCAAAAATCCAACACCACAGGTTTACCTTCTGCTACAATCGCTTCAAAGTTATCGTCTTTAATATTCAATGCCATAGTTTTATTATTTTATTGTTTAACAATCATTTTGATTACAAATATAGCTAATTTATCTTATAGTCCAACATCGGCTGGCTTTTTAAATAATTTATCAACTCTTTTCCCACACTTACCTTTATAGTGTGCGACAAAAGATTGACATGCATCTGTCCGTCTTCATCTTGAATAAAGAAGCCCAGTTCGGCATTTCCGGGATGTTCTTTTATAAGAACAGACAATTCCAGAATCATCTCATCGGTAATGGCAGACAATGGAGCTGTTACGGTAAGTTTTTCTACCACTTTCTCCTTTACCTCCGGAAGTAACTCAATCTGGTTGATTTTAACCTCCCACTCTTCCTGCTTCCATTTTTTGGGCTGACATTTACCGTGCATATACAAGAACATACCTTCGGAAAAGAAGTTCTTTTTCTCTACCCATTCGTTTCCAAAGAAAGCAAACTCGGCTGCTCCCGAATAATCTTCCACTTTGGCTACTCCATAAGGCTTTCCGGTCTTGGTATAACCTTCGCGCACAGCTGTTACAATACCCCCCAACACCAAATCGCGATTCTGCAGAGGAGTCAAGTCGGCCAGTTCGGCCATATGGGCATTGCAGACATTTTCCAATACGACGGCAAATTCATCCAGCGGATGGGCAGACAAATAGATACCAACCAACTCACGTTCTTTATTCAAACGTTCCAAAGCTCCCCACGATGGAGCTTTTACAATTTCCGGAGTAGCCATCTCGACCTGATGCTCTCCTCCGAACAATGAATTGACTGCAGCAGCCTTGTCCATCTGATACTTGTTTCCGTAACGTACCAGGACCTCCACAAATGTTTCATCTTTTGCATTTTTCACAAAGAAGTCTTCGCGTTTGATGCCATCGAAACTGTCGAATCCTCCGGCCAAAGCCAGGTTTTCAATATTCTTACGGTTGCAGGCAGAGAGATTGACACGCTGGACAAAATCAAATATATTTTTGAAAGGTCCACCTTTTTCACGTTCGGTCAAAATACTCATTACCGCCGATTCTCCCACTCCTTTAATTGCTCCCAAGCCAAAACGGATATCTCCCTTACGGTTGACAGAGAACTTCAGGCTACTTTCGTTGACATCCGGTCCCAATACATTTACCCCTGTAGCCTTACATTCGTCCATTAGTTTCGTGATTTCGGTAATGTTCGAAATGTTACGGCTCATTGTGGCTGCCATGTATTCAGACGGATAGTTAGCCTTAAGATAAGCAGTCTGATAAGCCACCCACGAATAGCAGGTTGCATGCGATTTGTTGAAGGCATACGATGCGAACTTCTCCCAGTCTGCCCAAATCTTCTCCAGCACCTGAGGGTCGTGTCCGTTCTTCTTTCCGCCTTCGATAAACTTCGGTTTCATATGATCCAGCTTGTCGCGCAGCTTCTTACCCATGGCCTTACGCAAGGCATCCGATTCGCCTCGGGTAAAATCGGCCAGCAAACGCGACAGCAACATCACCTGCTCCTGGTACACCGTAATACCGTATGTATCTTTCAAATACTTTTCCATAACCGGAATATCGTACTCGATAGGCTTGCGTCCATGCTTACGGTCGATGAAATCCGGAATGTAATCCATCGGTCCCGGACGATACAAGGCGTTCATCGCAATCAAGTCTTCGAAGGTACTTGGCTGCAATTCTCGCAGATATTTCTGCATACCGGCAGATTCGAACTGGAACGTACCGATGGTTCTTCCTTCACTATATAACTTATAAGTAGCCGGGTCATCAATAGGAATTTCGTCAATATTCAGCACAATCTGTTTGCTGACCTTAATATTCTCCAGAGCCTCCTTGATAATGGACAGTGTCTTCAGTCCGAGGAAGTCCATCTTGATAAGTCCCGTATCTTCAATGACCGATCCTTCGTATTGGGTAACCAGCATCTTTTCTCCGGTTTCCTTGTCATCAGCAGTACTGACCGGCACCCAGTCTGTGATATCGTCACGGCAAATAATGGTACCACAGGCATGTACACCGGTATTACGCACGTTGCCTTCCAACATCTTGGCATACTTGATGGTATCGCGCAAAACCGGATCGGACGAAACTTCTGCGGCCTGCAGTTCGGGCACGTATGCAATGGCATTGGGCAAGTTCAGTTTCTTATCCGGAATCTTATCGGGTACAAGCTTACACAAACGGTCCGATTCCGACAAAGGCAACTTCTGTACACGTGCCACATCCTTAATGGCCAGTTTGGTAGCCATTGTACCATACGTGATAATATGTGCCACCTTTTCCTGTCCATACTTTTCCGTTACCCAATTCAAGACACGTCCTCGGCCATCATCATCGAAATCGACGTCGATATCAGGCAAAGAGATACGGTCCGGATTCAGGAAACGTTCGAACAGCAAATCGTATTTGATAGGGTCGATCTGAGTAATACCCAAACAATATGCTACAGCAGATCCCGCAGCTGAACCACGTCCCGGTCCTACCGACACATCCAGTTTCTCGCGAGCTGCCGTAATGAAGTCCTGCACAATAAGGAAGTAGCCAGGGAAACCCATTGTCTTCATAATATGAAGTTCAAACCTGATTCGCTCCTGCACTTCTTCATTCAACACTTCCCCATAGCGACGGCGTGCTCCGTCGTAAGCCAGTTTTGCCAGATAATCGGCTTCCAGCTTGATACGATACAATTTTTCGTATCCTCCCAAACGCTCAATTTTCTTCAATCCGTCCTCTTCACTCATGACTACATTTCCGTTTTCATCACGAGTAAACTCATCAAAAAGATCCTTTTCAGTAAACTTCCGTCTATATTCTTCTTCGGTTCCAAACTCTTCGGGAATGGCAAAGGTAGGCATGATGGGCGCATGGTCAATAGAATAGAATTCTACCTGATCGCAGATATCTGCCGTATTGGCCAATGCTTCGGGCACATCCGCAAAGATTTCATTCATTTCCTCCCGCGTTTTCATCCATTCCTGCTTGGTATAAAGCATACGTTTAGGATCGTCCAAATCCTTACCTGTGCTTAAACAAATCAGACGGTCATGCGCCTCGGCATTTTCTTCATCGACAAAATGGACGTCGTTTGTACAAACCAGTTTGATATCATACTTTTTGGCAAGCTCTATCAGCTTCTGGTTTACCACTTGCTGCATGGGATACACTTCATGGTTGGCACGTGGAACAGTAGCCTTATGACGCTGCAACTCCAGATAATAGTCGCTGCCAAACAGATTCTTGAACCAGCGGATTGTTTCTTCTGCTTCTTCTATCTGACCTGCACTGATTTTCCGGGGAACTTCACCACCCAGACAGGCCGAACAGACAATCAATCCTTCATGGTATTTCTCCAGTTCCGCACGGTCGGTACGCGGACGCATATAAAAACCTTCAGTCCACGCTTTCGAAACCAATTTGATTAAGTTATGATAACCTTTCAGATTCTTCGCCAATACAACAAGGTGATAACCGCTTTGGTCTTGCTTTCCATCTTTATTGAAAAGCCGGCGGCGTGCCACATACATCTCACAGCCAATAATCGGCTTAAAAAGACGTTTCTTTGCAGCTTCCAGTTGCTCCTTGCAGGCTGCAATCTCCGCTTCCGGATTGTCTGTCTCTGTTTTTCCCGCCTCCAATGCAGCCAACTTCTTCTTCAAATCTTTTATCTCACCATTTGTACCTCCGTTCTTCTTGTTCACATAGTTAAAGAACTCCTTGATACCAAACATATTTCCATGATCGGTAACTGCAATACCACGCATTCCATTCGCCATGGCCTTATCGACCAGCCGGGAAATGGAAGCCTGACCATCCAAGATAGAATACTGGGTATGTACGTGCAAATGAACAAAATCTTGCATATTGTTGTAAAAAAATAAAATCGTATCAAAGATACCGAGGTTTTACAGAACGAACAAAAAGTAACATATAAACTTAACCATCATGAATACTTTTTAGCGAAAAAGGAAGAAAGTTGCAATTCTAATCAATGTTTATTTGCAGGGTTTTCAAAATAACGTTATTTTTGCACGATAAATGTAGACTTTGTTATGACCCGATTGAATAAAATAAAAAAAATCAGAATACATCACGAAGGCACTCACATCCTTATTATCAGCGCAGCTTTATTATTGCTTATCAATGCCGCACTATATTGGGGATTGGAGTGTAAAATTCCATTTTATGTGGTTTCGGTCATCAGTTTAATTCTTTATTTACTGATGGTCAATTTTTTCCGATGCCCAATCCGTTTATTCAACGGTAATACAGAGAAGATTGTCGTTGCTCCGGCGGATGGAAAAATCGTTGTAATCGAAGAAGTAGACGAACATGAATATTTTCATGATCGCCGACTGATGATTTCTATATTCATGAGTGTGACCAATGTGCATGCCAACTGGTATCCGGTAGATGGTACCATAAAACATGTAGATCATCATAACGGACGTTTTATGAAGGCATGGCTTCCCAAGGCAAGTACCGAAAATGAACGTTCAATGGTAGTTATTGAAACTCCGGAAGGTCATACTGTCATGGCACGCCAAATTGCCGGTGCTATTGCCCGTCGTATTGTTACCTACGCTACAAAAGGAGAAGAATGCTACATCGACGAACACATGGGATTCATCAAGTTCGGCTCACGAGTTGACGTATATCTTCCTGTAGGAACAGAAGTCTGCGTAAAAATGGGACAGGCCACAACAGGAAACCAAACCGTAATTGCTAAATTAAAATAAAAAGACAAGGAGGAGATACGATTATGGCCAATGTTATCATCCGAAACATTCCGAATACAATCACTTGCTGCAATTTGTTCTCCGGATGTATTGCCAGTTACATGGCACTGCAAGGCTGTTATACGCTTGCATTCCTCTTTATCGTAATTGGGGCAGGCTTTGATTTTTTCGATGGAATGACAGCTCGTCTGTTGCATGTATCAAGTCCGATAGGAAAAGAATTGGACTCACTGGCTGATGATATTACTTTTGGATTTGCTCCTGCTGCGATTGTTTTTTCCTTATTCAAAGAAGTATATTATCCCGAGTTTCTGACTCCAATTGCCGAATATATACCTTATACTGCTTTTCTGATTGCAGTCTTTTCGGCATTGCGATTGGCCAAATTCAATATCGATGTACGACAAACCAGTTCATTTATCGGTATGCCGACTCCAGCCAATGCTTTGTTTTGGGGTTCACTGACCGTAGGAGCCCACAATTTCTTGGTATCTCAATACTTTAATGCAATCTACCTTTTTCTGTTGGTAGTTGTCATGTCATTATTGCTGGTTGCTGAACTACCCATGTTTTCATTGAAATTTAAAAACCTTTCATGGAAAAGCAATAAAATCAGTTATATCTTCCTGGCTGTCAGCATCCCTTTACTGATTATCTTCCAGCTCAGTGGTTTTGCAGCAGTTATTTTATGGTATATCCTACTCTCTATTGTAACTCGTAAAAAATCATAAAACAACAATTATGGCACGGTTGTTGTTAATATCATTATAAAATATAACGACAATAACTATGTTTGGATTTTTGAGTTTCATATTCATATTTATATTTATTATTCTTATTCTTTTACTGTCGGCCGCAGCTAAAGTTGTAGGAAGCATATTCCGTACAGGAAAGCGTATGACAGAAAAGATGACATCTTCTTCACAGTATACAGAAAAAGAAAGCACTTATCAGGAACGTTCTTCTTACGGTTCTTCTTCACAGTCTCCTGCACGAAAAAAGAAAGTATTTGATAGTGATGAAGGGGAATACATCGAGTTTGAAGAAATAAAAGATTAAGCCAAGACTAATCACACTTATTATAATGTGTATGCAGTACCCGTTTTCAACTTTAAGATTACTGCATACACAACTACAAATCATCTCATCTTTTTGGTCTTTAATTCTTCCAAAAACGTTTCCAAAAGCCTATTATATAAAAGAAGGAATATTACAAGAAATAACGGAAGAATTTCCAAAAAGAAAAACCATTTTAAATTACAGTTATCCATTTACCCCATTCAGATACATTCTAAGAACATTTTTACTGAAATTTTATTTCCCAATTTAGACAACCAAGAGATAGTCTATTTTATCAAGCAAAACTCTTTTTCTATCTTTGTACAGCTTTTAATGGTAACACAAGCGTTTCAAAAGGGAATATCGTGAAAATCGGTAACAGTACCCGCTGCTGTGATTTCCAAAGAACCAAGGCCAAGTATCATATACAGCCACTGCAATACACTTGCGGGAAGGTCGCCTTTGGGGAGGAATCAGTCAGAAGACCTGCCATGAAAAAGCCATTTATATCCATTACTTTTTCAAAAAGCTGTTATGAACACAAAAGAAATCTGCATTATCAAACGAGACGGAAAGCGGGAAGACTTTTCGGCAGTAAAAATCTCTAATGCCATAGGCAAAGCATTCGAAGCCACAGGCCTCAACAACCACCGTACCTTAATAGAAGAGATTACCCAGCGCGTTATCCTCCAAATCAACCAACCTACCATTGGAGTAGAGGATATACAAGACATCGTCGAGACTGAGCTAATGAAAGTACAACCAGAAGTGGCAAAAAAGTACATCATCTATCGTCAATGGCGAAACACCGAGCGCGAAAGAAAAACGCAAATCAAGCATATCATGGACGGCATTGTCGCCATCGATAAAAATGATGTCAACCTGAGCAATGCCAATATGTCAAGCCATACTCCGGCTGGGCAGATGATGACATTTGCTTCGGAAATCACCAAAGATTATACTTATAAGTATCTTCTTCCTAAAAAGTATGCAGAAGCACATCAGTTGGGAGATATCCACATCCACGATTTGGACTATTATCCTACCAAAACGACAACTTGCATCCAGTACGACCTGGATGATTTGTTCGAACGGGGGTTCCACACCAAAAACGGCAGCATCCGTACTCCTCAATCAATCCAGAGCTATGCAACACTGGCTACAATCATTTTCCAGACCAATCAGAACGAACAGCACGGAGGACAAGCTATCCCTGCTTTCGACTTCTTTATGGCAAAGGGAGTATTGAAAAGCTATCAGAAAGCAGTCACATCCATTCTGTCCTTCTATCTGGAAGTAAAAGGAGAAACAACCGTAAAAGAAGAAAGTCTCTCCGAAGCCATACATCAATATCTGACCTCCATTGAACCTAACTCCGAAATGAAAAAGGGGTTAGTAAAAGCATTACAGGCATCTGCAATTACAATCAATGCTGAAGAACTTGAACATATTCTGCATAAAGCATATGCTCAAACCAGAAAAGAAACCCACCAAGCCATGGAGGGATTCATCCATAACTTGAACACCATGCACTCGCGAGGAGGAAACCAAGTTGTATTCAGTTCTATCAACTACGGAACTGATACATCAGCCGAAGGACGCATGGTGATAGAAGAACTGCTGAAAGCTACCGTAGAAGGCCTGGGACAAAGAGGAGAAGTTCCGGTATTCCCTATCCAGATTTTCAAAATAAAAGATGGAGTATCTTATTCAGAAGCCGATTACCAGTTGGCTATCCAGGATTTTGATGCAGCACTTGAAGGAAAAATACAGTTCGAAGCTCCCAACTTTGACTTATTCTTAAAAGCATGTCGTACCACTGCCAAGGCACTGTTCCCTAACTTTATGTTCCTGGATACCCCTTTCAACCAGCACGAGAAATGGGACAAGAACGATCCGAAGCGCTATCGTTACGAACTGGCAACCATGGGATGCCGTACACGTGTATTCGAAAATCTGAACGGAGAAAAGACATCACTGGGACGAGGCAATCTCTCGTTCACTACTATGAACCTACCCCGTCTGGCCATTGAAGCACGCATCAAAGCTGAAAATATGGCCGAGCACACGCATCCTACCGCCATCGAACAACTGGCCAAGGACATCTTCCTTCAGTCAGTACACGAGATGTCGGAACTCATTGCCGAACAACTTTATAGCCGGTATCAATACCAACGTACCGCACTGGCCCGCCAGTTTCCTTTCATGATGAGTAACAATGTATGGAAAGGAGGAGGAAGTCTGAACCCGAACGACGAAGTGGGCGACACCTTGAAACAAGGAACACTGGGTATTGGTTTCATTGGCGGACACAATGCAATGGTAGCACTTTACGGACAAGGACACGGTCATAATCGCAAAGCATGGGAAACGCTTTACGAAGCAATTGAAGAAATGAATAAAGTAGCCGATGAATACAAACAAAAATACCATCTGAACTACTCTGTACTTGCTACTCCAGCCGAAGGACTTTCCGGACGCTTCACACGCATGGACAAACGCAAATACGGCCTTATCCCAGGAGTTACAGACAGAGACTATTATGTCAATTCATTCCATGTAGATGTGAAAGAGCCTATCAGCATTATCGAAAAAATCAAATGCGAAGCACCGTTCCATGCGCTTACCCGCGGAGGACACATCACTTATGTAGAACTCGACGGTGAAGCCCAGAAAAACATCAAGGCTATTGCTAAGATTGTAAAAGTAATGCACGATGAAGGTATAGGATACGGTTCCATCAATCATCCTGTAGACACTTGCCACAACTGCGGATACAAAGGAGTAATTTACGATAAATGTCCAATCTGTAACAGTGAAAACATCATGCGCATGCGCCGTATCACCGGCTATCTGACCGGAGACCTGAACAGTTGGAACTCAGCCAAACGTGCAGAAGAAAAAGACCGCGTAAAACACGGTTAACCCGAATATGCTACATTATCTTTACACTTATCCAGAAACAATTGTCGACGGTGACGGCATCCGGTATTCCATCTATCTTGCCGGATGCAGCCACCGTTGCAAAGGATGTCATAACCCCTCGTCGTGGAATCCCGCAGCAGGCTTTCCACTGACAGAGGAAAAGCTCACTGCCATCATCCGGGAAATTAAGGCTAACCCTCTACTCGATGGAATCACTTTCTCCGGAGGAGATCCTTTTTATAATCCACAAGAGTTTTTACCTCTCATTCGCCGTATCAAAGAAGAGACCGGCATGAATGTATGGTGCTATACCGGATATACATACGAAGAACTGATTGCCTGCCCCGAAAAAGAAGCCATCCTGCACTATATCGACGTGCTGGTAGACGGACGTTTTGAGGAAGCATTATATTCTCCTTATCTGGAGTTTCGGGGAAGCAGCAACCAGCGAATTCTAGTGCTGAAATCAGGAAAAATAAGTTCCCATTTCTAAAAGAATTGATATAAATCATGAAAACGCACAAAACATGCAAAAACATGTTATTAAGCATTGTTTTTAAACAAAGAAGCCTTACCTTTGCATCGTGGTTGTGAAACCGATAAGATATTAAAACAATAAGAAAAAGCACAAAAGGTATTAGACTTACTTAGTTTAAGGTAAAATAAGGTATTAGATTAAGGTAAAAAAGCAATTTTATTCAAAGGTATTAGAATTTTGATAAGGTTTAGTTTTTAAGGTATTAGTAAAAAGGTAATTGTTTTCAGGAATAGTTGATATAGGTATTAAGATGTAAAATTGCTTAAGGTATAAGAGAGAAAAGGATAACAAAGACAACAACTGAACGAAGAAGAGATGAAAAGAACCCTTAAATGGGGGTTCTTTAGGAGATCGGCGGGTTCTTAAGAACTTCGCTTTTTTTGTATCCCTATGTATCAAAAAAAGAATCGTCGCACACAGGCTGCACCACGGCCTTATAAAAGTCCAACAACCTCCGCGCGACGTCACTAAAATAATCCACAATATTATCCTACTGTAGTTTCTCCCTCAATGTATTGTTCAAGAAAAAGATTCTCACCATCGAATACAGCATACGAGAACTCCGTAATCCAGTCTCCCAGAATCATCATCCGCACAGAACGACTTAACATCAGGTCGAGCATGATATGCCGGTGTCCATAAATAAAATAGTTAATATCCGGATGAGTCTTCAGGTAATCCTTAGTAAAGAGCACCAAAGCTTCCTTATCCTCTCCCATATATTCCGGCTCTCTTCCTCCTTCCCGTTTCATTCTACTATGCTTCGCCCATTCCAAGCCGAAGTCTATACTCCATCTCGGATGCAACATGGAAAACATCTTCTGCAAAGTCTTACTATGAAACATTGTCCGCAGCAACTTAAACTTCCGGTCGCCGTCACCCAATCCGTCTCCATGAGCCAGGAAAAACTCTTTCCCGTAAATTTCACAAGTCAGCGGTCTGCGGTGAATAATTACCCCACACTCCTTCTCCAGATAGTCTCCGCACCAGATGTCATGATTTCCAATGAAGAAATGCACTTCAACCCCCATATCCGTCAGTTCCGACAATTTTCCCAAGAAGCGGGTATAACCTTTAGGAACCACCAGTTTGAATTCATACCAGAAGTCAAACATATCACCCAACAGATAAACAGCTGCTGCCTGATGCTTGATACTATCCAAAAAGTTGACCAGCCGGCGCTCCTGAGTACGTCCATGAGGAATAGCCCTGGAACCTAAATGAGCATCCGAAAGAAAATATACATTCTTCATTTTATCCGATTTTTATAACCACATCTGTTTCTTCAGGAAGAATTCTGTCTTGATTACAGAAATCCAAGTTCAAGTTTTGCCTCTTCGGTCATCATATCCTTATCCCATTCCGGTTCGAATACCAGATTGACCTGTGCAGACACCACACCTTCCACCGATTCTACTTTCTGGCGGATATCCTCCATGATGAAATCGGCAGCCGGACAATTGGGAGCAGTCAGCGTCATATCCAGAATCAGTTCTCCATTGTCCTGCAAATCAATTTTATAAATCAATCCCAAATCGTATACATTCACCGGAATTTCAGGGTCGTATACAGTCTTCAGTATTTCTATAATTTTTTCTTCAATCTTCAGTTTTGTTTCGTTATCCATCATACGTTGAATATTTAAAAATGTATAGCTGCAAATATAGTGAAAGGCGAGCGCAGTACCAAGGCAAAAGCTTGCTTTTGAACGAAGGTAATGCCAAGCCGCATCCTATATTCTTCAAATATAGTGAAAGGTGAGCGCAGTACCAAAGCAAAAGCTTGCTTTTACAATCTCCCTTCATCGGCATAACTATAATAAGCCCCGTCGGATATTATCACATGGTCGAGCATACGGATATTCATTGTTTGGGCAGCCTGAAACAACGATTGCGTCAAGCGGTCGTCCTCCCTGCTGGGAGCAATATTTCCCGAAGGATGATTATGACAAAGTACCAGCGAAGAAGCCCGTTTCAGAAGTGCTTCCCGCAATACACAACGCACATCGACCACCGTCGACGCCAGTCCTCCCTGCCCTATCCGCACACGGTCTATCACGCGGGAAGCCTGGTTCAACAGCAAAACCCAGCATTCCTCCACCGGCAAATCGCACATAAAAGGATGGCAAAGCGAATAAATATCCTGCGAGCAACGTATCTGCTTACGTTCTCCCGGTTCCTCCGCCTTTCTTCTCTTGCCCAGTTCCGAAGCCGCTAAAATAGTAACGGCTTTCGCTGTTCCGATTCCCTTGTACCGGCACAGGTCTTCTACCGTACATTTTCCCAACTCACTCAAGCTATTCCGGTAATCGTTCAGTACTTTCCGCATCAGTTCTACGGCCGATTCTTCCACATTACCCGAACCTATCAAGATAGCAAGAAGTTCTGCATTACTCAGTGCAGCCGCCCCATGCGCCATCATTTTCTCCCTCGGACGGTCTTCTTCCGCCCAATGGTTGATTGACAGTTTTTCTTTCATACAGTTATTTATAGAAATTCTTCTCGAAGGCAGAAAAGGCATCTTTTCCCAAGACACAGCGTTTCCACCATGCACGCAGGAAGCCTGTTCCATACCCCGTCAACTGTATAAACGAAGCTACGACAGAAAGTATACCAATTACAACACTTTTATTGCTAAGAGAAGCATCTATAAACACGATGAGTACAAACAAAGCCAAAGGCAGCAGACTCCACACACAAAGCAGTGAGCAAAGCAGCAAAAAGACGACTCCTACCGTAAAGACAGCAGGAAGCAGATGTACCAGTTTCAATGATTCCGGATATTTTTTATACAGATTGATACGAGCGATACCCGAATTGTGCACCTGCTTGAAGAACTTCTTCAAATCGGTACGGCGCTTATGCCACACCCACGCCTCCGGAAACAGACGACAGCGGTAACCGGCTTTGAAGATACGGATACTAAAGTCGATGTCTTCGCCAAAACGCATGTTCGAAAAACCTCCTAAAGCCCGATATGCTTCTGCACGTACACCCATATTGAAGCTGCGCGGATAGAATTTATCCATCTTTTTCTTTCCTCCCCGGATCCCCCCCGTAGTAAAGAAAGAAGTCATGGCATAATTAATGGCTTTCTGCACACGGGTAAACGAATCGTGCGCACGGTCCGGACCACCAAAGGCATCCGCTTCTTCTCTATGAAGTTCATCCTCTATTGCCTGTAAATATCCTTCCGGCAAAATACAGTCCGAATCCAGTATCAGCAGAAACTCTCCTTTGCTGCGTTCTGCTCCATAATTGCGTGTCTGTCCGGGACCGGAATTGGGTTTACTGTAATAATGCACATCCAGTTTATCCCGGTACTTGTTTACCACATCCTCACAAGGTACAGACGAACCGTCTTCTACTACAATCACTTCAAAATCTTTCAAACTCTGGGAAACCAGACTTTGCAAGAGTTCGTCCACTTCATCCGGACGATTATACACGGGAATAATTACAGAATATCGCATAGTATCTTACATTTATACAAACAAAGATAAAAACTTTCTTTCCTATCCCTATCTTCTGTCAGCATTTATTTCAAGAAAGATGGCAGAAGCGGTCCACATTCCCGACATACATATTTGAAAACAAAGCTCCACACGACTCTTTGCATCTCTTCCCACTACAGAATTCATGCTTCGTCCGACGTCGTCGGCTGTACAGCCGACATCGCTGTCTGCATAACCAACGCCGCCGGCTGTACAGACAACGACGGTGAATAAAGTATGCAACTGTTCATACACAAAAAAACGGCTGTTACCTTTGCAGATAACAGCCGCTCTCCATTTATTTATTAGTCTCAGGCTTTTACACGACCTACGTATGAACCGTCACGAGTATCAACTTCGATTACTTCATCCTGGTTGATGAACAAAGGAACACGTACAGTTGCACCAGTTTCTACAGTAGCAGGTTTAGTAGCGTTAGTAGCAGTATCACCCTTCAATCCCGGTTCAGTGTAAGTAACCTTCAACTGAACTTTAACAGGAAGTTCTGCAAACAGGATAGTTTCAGTAGAAGCATCAGAAACCACTTCAACTACCATTTCTTCTTTCAAGAAATCTACACCTTCGATCAAATCGTGAGCGATAGGTACCTGTTCGAATGTTTCCTGGTTCATGAAGATATAATCTTCTCCTTCTTTATACAGATACTGATAAGGACGACGTTCTACACGTACATCTTCCAGTTTTTCACCGATGTTGAAACGACGTTCCAATACATAACCGTCTACCACATCTTTCAGCTTAGTACGCATGAAAGTGTTACCTTTACCCGGTTTTACATGCAAGAAGTCAATACAGAAATACAGCTTGCCATCCATACGGATTGCTGTTCCGATTTTAATGTCTTGAGCATTAATCATAACTTTAAATCTTTATATTTATATTCTAATTACTGATTATTCTATTTCGAACGCAGGTGCAAAATTAATCTAAATCGAGAAAAAACACAAAAAGATTTGTCTAAAAATGATTTAGCTCTTGGTTTATTTAAAAAAAGTCACTAATTTTGCAGCCCGAACGCATAGAATAATAACATAAATAGTATATACGAAAATGAAAAGAACTTACCAACCCTCTAACAGAAAGAGAAAAAACAAACACGGTTTCCGTGAAAGAATGGCTACTGCTAATGGTCGCCGAGTATTGGCTGCACGTCGCGCTAAAGGCCGTAAAAAATTAACTGTATCTGACGAATACAACGGAGTAAAGGCTTAATCCTTTCTTCGAAATAAGATTTAAGTAAAGCCGCAAAGAAACTATATAAAGTTCTTTGCGGCTTTTTCTTCGGTCATCCATCCCATAACCCAGCAACCTTATCCTGTCGAAAAAGTCCTCCGCATTGCATAAGACGTAACCTCCAAAAGACAAAAGCCTGACAAAATGCAAAAGCCTCTCTCAAGAATCAACGACTTCGAACGTTTGTATAAAGAAAATTATACCCGACTATATTATTATGCATACCGCTTTATACCAGATGCAGAAGCATGTAAAGATATAGTGAATGATGTGTTTGAAAAAGCCTGGACAAACTTCGACAATCTGAAACCGGAAACGGCAAGCACTTATCTTTATATTCAGACGAGGAACAAATGCATTGATTATTTAAGGCATTTGCAGGTAGAAGAACAATACGCCGATTTTTACAAAGCCGTAACAAAAGAGGATATTGATACTTCTTTCGAAGAAAGAGAAAAACGAATTCAGAAAATTGAAAGCTTCATCGAAGACTTGAATGATCCGACTAAAACCATTTTGAAAAAATGTTATTACGAAAACAAAAAATATCAGGAGGTAGCAGACGAGTTCGGTATCAGCGTAAATGGCATCAAAAAACACATCATGAAAGCTTTACAATTATTAAGAACTGAATTTGGCACCAAAAAGGTACCTCAAAAGAACTCTTAAACGTATTATAATACAAAGAAACAATTATAAAGATGGAAGATAAAGACAAAAAAATACTACAAACGCTGGAAGCTATAAAACATCCGGAAAATTTTTCTCAGGAGGAGCTTGATGTCTTATTGAGCGATAAGGAGTGTGTAGAAATCTGCCAAGATTTACTGGACAGCCGTGAAGCTTTTGCACGTCTTCACTCCATAGCGCCTGATGTAGAAGCCGAATGGGAATCCTTCAAATCGAAACGGCTTTCTTCCCAAGTCTTATCACATTCCAAAAGGAGCACACACATATTACAAATTGGAGCTGCATTGTTAATTGCAGCCTCCATTGCCCTATTCTTCCTGTTGCATCCATTCGAAGCTTCATCCTACACAGTCTTCGAAGCCAGTCATACTGCACAAGTCATTTCAATTGAAAAAGAAAAAGGAATCAACACCATACATATTCCAAGAGGAATGACCAAACAGCTGACATTATCAGACGGCACCCGAATATGGCTTAATGCAGAAAGCTCACTTAAATATCCGGATACCTTCGAAGGAAAGGCACAACGTGAAGTGTATCTGGAAGGAGAAGCTTATTTTGAAGTAAGCAAAAATCCCCAGCACCCCTTCCTTGTCAAAACCACAGCTATTGAAACCCAAGTTCTGGGGACTTCTTTTAACATAAAGGCCTATTCTAAAAAAGATGTTCAGGTCACACTCTTGGAAGGAAGCATCAAGGTAAGCGACAAGCATCATAACAACATATTGTTGAAACCAGGTGAACATACCAATGAAAAATTACATAAAAGTCAAGTTGAGAATGTCAGCCAATATCGCGCCTGGACTACCGGAAGTTTCTATTTTGACAATACAGAGCTTATAGAAATCATGCGCGAATTAGGCCGATGGTATAACATTGACATTGTTTTCACCAACAAATCAATCATGGCAGAACGTTTACATTTTCAAGCAGATAGAAGCAGCTCTCTTCAAGAGGTATTGGAGTTGCTCAACAGCATGCAAAAGATAAAAGCTCAAATAGAAAACGATAAGGTCATTGTAGGAATTTGAATATCCTGAAAAATTTTATGTTTTTATGGTACCCGATTCTGGACAGCAACCGTATTACAGACAAAAGAAATCAAATACCTAAAAACAATGAGAACAAAAATTATTTTTCTGTTGCTGATATTCATAAGCATTGAATTAACCTTATCGGCACAAACAAACAATCGCATCAACATCGAGTTCAAGGATGAAGCCTTATCTACCGCACTGAAGAAACTCGAAAAAATTTCGGGTTATCACATCCTTTTTACATATAGTGACATACAGTCCTATCGGGTGACCGCATCAATTAAAGAAGACGACATTACCCGAGCAGTAGAAAAAATATTAGAAAACAAGCCTCTTACTTATACACATAAAGGAGAGAAGTATATCATTATTTTACCCCAACATACCCACAGAAAAGCTACGGCCATTTATGGTACGGTAATTGATGAAAGAAATCGGCCCATGCCATATTGCAATGTATTATTATTGACACCCGATTCTACATTCGTAAACGGATGTGTGACCCAAGAAGATGGAACATTTTCAATGTCGGGAGAAGCAGACAAGCCTTATCTGTTGAAAATCTCTTACATAGGATATACTACAGCTATACAGGCTGTGCATACGAAGAATATAGTACAGCTCTCTCCCGACACACAGATTCTGGAAGGGGTTACGGTGACGGCACAACGTCCTTTGATAGAGACACAACCCAACGGACTAAAGGTTAATGTTTCCGGAACATCACTTGCTCAAATGGGTACAGCCAATGAAATGCTGACACACCTTCCTTTTGTTACCAGCAAAAACGGAAACATATCCGTATTGAATGGGGGAAGTCCTGAAATTTATATCAACAATAGAAAAGTATACGATTCCAGTGAACTCGACCGCCTTCGTGCCACGGAAATTCTTTCAGCCGAAGTAATTACCACCCCAGGAGCTGAATATGATGCAGATGTAACTGCCGTTATTCGTATCCGTACCATCAAACAACGTGGAGAAGGATGGAGTGGTAGCGTCAATTTGGGATACGACCAGGGACGATGGGGAAGAGCCAACCAACAAATCGCCTTAAACTACCGGGTAAAAGGGCTGGACATCTTCGTAAACGGATATATTGACGAAAACAACTCATACGGCCAGACCACAGCTGTCATCCAAACAAACGGTAAAAATCAGTGGACAACAATAGCCAACGACACACAGACATCCAAAAGTAAAAATTTATCAATCGAAACCGGATTCAATTATGAAATAAACGAACACCACTCTTTGGGTATGAGATATACTCCTAACAGCAGTTTGGGAACAATCCATCAACAATCGTGGGGCGAAACCACTACATTCTGTAATGGAAACGAAACAGAGCACTCCGAATTTGAACAGCACTCTGAAGTTAAAAATGGAATCAATCATGCCATCAACACTTATTATGTAGGTGAAATAGGGAAATGGACTGTTGATTTTAATGCTGATTATCTGAACAGTAAAATGAATAACCACCAAAATGCAATGGATGGCAACAGTAAGGATATCAGCAGTACCTCCAATTCAGAGAGTAAACTTTATGCGGTTAAACTGCAGGCAAAAGTAACCTTAGGAAAAGGAGAGTTTGTCCTTGGATCGGAGGGAACATTAACAGAACGTAATGCAATTTTCACCCAAAACGGATTTTCTGAAGATGCAGATAACTTTATCCGTCAAAAAGCCATAAGCGCATTTACGGGCTATTCCGTTACGTTAGGAAAATGGAAAGCAATGGCTGGTTTACGGTACGAGCATCGTAAAACCGACTATTATGACAATGGTATATACCAAAGCGAACAAAGTCCGACTTATAATGAGCTTATTCCTACGGCAACCATAAACTGGAATCATCAAGATGTCAGCTTTGCCCTTGCCTACAAGATGCTGAGAGGAAATCCTTCTTACCAGATGCTGACCAACACCATCAGCTATCGGACACAATATTCCTATACTACAGGAAATCCTCGATTAGAGCCAAGCCAAACGAATATTCTATCACTTAATGCATCCTATAAGTGGTTATTTGCCAATATCCAATATATTCGTGCAAAAAACAGTTTAGCCAATATCACCATGCCTTATAACGATGATACACACCCGGGTGTATTATTATTCTCTTCCGCGAATCTTGCCACTTATAATGGTTATTCGCTCAATCTTACAGCCTCCCCTAAAATCGGTATTTGGCAACCACTGTTCAGTGCATCAGCCCAGCTTTCCGCTCCCGATGGGCGAAATTTAGGAATTGAAGTGTATCACAAACAACCTCTCTTTGCTTTTGGGTGGGATAATAGCTTCAACTTACCCCACGGATGGTTTCTAAATCTACAAGCCAATCTACATACCGGCGGTCGCATGGGATTCTTTGTAGCTCATACAGAAGGACAAATTAACGCCCGGCTCAGCAAATCCATGCTAAAAGACAATTCACTTACCTTAGCTCTTATAGCCAACGATATCCTCCGAACGGGCTATTACCACTTCAATGTATATGGAATAGACTCGTACAACGGGAATCGTATCTATCGTGACTGGCAACGTATCGGAATTCAGTTCTCATACAAATTCAATGCCACCAAGAGCAAATACAAAGGAACTGGTGCCGGTCAGGATGAAAAGAACCGTCTGTAATTTTTCCATAAATAAAGGTTGTCTGTCAATGGTATAAATCTGTCCATGGATAGACAACCTTTTTGTTCTCATCTTCCTGATAAATATAGTATGTTCATAAAGCAGTCACCTCATGCTAATTACATAAAAAATTATATCTTTGCAGAAATAATTGGTTTATCAAGATGGTAACATTGAAAGAATTTTTCTCATTTAAGAACAACCGGTTCTTCTGGTTGAACATAATAGCCATGATTGTCGTACTGATTGGCTGTATTTGGGGTACATTGACCTGGCTGGATATATACACTCACCATGGTCAGTCACACATCGTACCCGATGTAAAAAGCCAACACATTGCTCAGGCAAAGGCACTGTTGGAGAGCAAACAGATGAAAGCTGTAGTAATTGACTCCAACTTTGTAAAAGGACTTCCTGCCGGCATAGTACTCGACCAGACTCCTATAGGAGGGGCAAGAGTAAAAGAAAACAGAACGATTTATCTTACAATTAATACACTTGAAGTTCCTAAAGTAAAACTTCCCGACCTTATCGACAATAGTTCGGTGCGTCAGGCAGCAGCAAAGCTAAAAGCGATGGGCTTCAAACTGACAGAACCGGAGTTCGTTCCCGGAGAACAGGATTGGGTATATGGCATCAAATACAGAGGACGTCAGCTCCGTTCGGGAGAAAGCGTACCTCATGAAGCATTGCTCACCCTTTGCATAGGTAGCACTGCCATGCAAGATTCACTTCGTGTTGACTCTATCGGTATGAATACACAGGAAATTCCGACAGAAAACGAAGCGGAAGTAGACGACTCATGGTTTTAAAATCTATCAGATTCATGGCAGAAGATTATATTGATGATGAATTGGAGGATTCACTGGAAGACATAGAACCAGTAAACGAATCTCCTGAACTATATGAACATTTCCGTACGGTAGTAGACAAAGGTCAGACTCCCGTACGTATCGATAAATACCTTTTCGAACGCATTGTCAATGCATCGCGCAACCGTATACAAACGGCAGCCGACAATGGTTTTGTGATGGCCAACGGCAAGCCTGTAAAAAGCAGCTATAAAGTAAAGCCGCTGGATGTACTGACCGTGATGATGGATCGTCCGCGTTACGAAAATGATATCATTCCCGAAGACATTCCATTAGACATTGTATATGAAGACGACGACCTGATGGTTATCAACAAGCCTGCAGGTTTAGTCGTTCATCCGGGATGCGGTAACTATCATGGTACATTGGTCAATGCTATCGCATGGCATTTGCGTAACGTGCCCACCTACGATCCTAACGATCCCCAAGTAGGACTGGTGCATCGTATCGATAAAGATACTTCCGGACTACTGGTCGTAGCTAAGACTCCGGATGCAAAAACGAGTCTAGGCCTTCAGTTCTACAACAAGACTACCAAGCGGGAGTATAACGCACTGGTATGGGGAATTGTAGAGCAGGATGAAGGTACCGTTACCGGCAACATCGGCCGTAATCCTAAAGACCGCATGCAGATGGCTGTCATGACCGACCCTACACAGGGTAAACATGCAGTTACTCATTATCAGGTATTGGAGCGACTGGGGTATGTCACACTAGTGAAATGCGTACTCGAGACCGGACGTACACATCAGATTCGTGTACACATGAAACACATCGGACATGTGCTGTTTAACGATGAACGCTATGGCGGACATGAAATTCTGAAAGGTACTCACTTCAGCAAATATAAACAATTCGTAAACAACTGCTTCGATATCTGTCCGAGACAGGCTTTACATGCCAAGACACTGGGATTTGTGCATCCACGCACCGGAAAGGAAATGTTCTTCACTTCCGAACTTCCCGAAGACATGACTACCCTATTGGACAAATGGAGAACCTATATTAGCAACAGAGAATCAATATGAAACGTATTATTGCAATTGTAGCCGGAGGCGACTCTTCAGAACATGGAGTATCCATGCGCAGCGCCGAAGGTATCTACTCTTTTATTGACAAAGATAAATATGACCTTTACATTGTAGAGTTGACTAAACAGAAATGGGAAGCAATTCTTCCTGACGGTTCTCGCTCTGCAATCGACAAGAATGACTTCAGCTTCACTGATCAGGGAAGGAAAATCATTCCCGATTTTGCATACATCACAATCCATGGTACTCCGGGTGAAAACGGAATCTTGCAGGGTTACTTTGAACTGATTGGTATTCCCTACTCTACTTGTGATGTACTGATTTCAGCTCTTACTTTCAGCAAATTTACACTGAACCAGTATCTGAAAGGATTCGGTGTTCGCGTAGCGGAATCCATGTTGGTCAACAAACGTCATGGTATCAGCGACGAGGAAGTCATTGAAAAGATTGGTTTGCCTTGCTTTATCAAACCCAATGCCAGTGGCTCCAGCTTCGGTGTGACCAAAGTAAAAACCCAGGAACAGATTCAGCCGGCTTTACAGGCAGCCTTTGCAGAATCGGACGATGTGATGATTGAAGCTCTGATGGACGGTATCGAACTGGCTAACGGATGTTACAAGACTCGCAATAAATCGGTGGTATTTCCTATCACAGAAGTAGTTCCAAAGAATGACTTTTTCGACTATAATGCCAAATACAATGGCGAAGTAACTGAAATCACTCCTGCCCGTCTCAGTCCGGAACTGACTGCACGTGTGCAACAACTTACTTCTGCCATCTACGATATTTTAGGTTGTAAAGGCATTGTACGTGTAGACTACATCATCACTGAAGGAGAGAAGATTAACATGCTGGAAATCAACACGACTCCGGGAATGACTGCTACCAGCTTCATTCCCCAGCAGGTACGTGCGGCAGGACTCGACATCAAGGAAGTGATGACCGACATTATAGAAGATCATTTTATTGCAGAAAAATAAAAAATCCGTATCTTTGGAATACGTATAAACGTCGTAAAATTTATTATTATGAATATACCTGCCGAGTTTGACGAGATTCGTCCTTACAGCCCTGAAGAGCTGCCGCAAATATTCAAGGAACTGACAGAAGATCCTGCATTCCAGCAAGTATTGGCTTTCATTATGCCGGGAGTATCCATGGAGATGTTCAAGCTGCAGTTGCAGCAATGCAAAACCAATCTCGACTTTCAGAAAGCATTCTGCTACAAATTCCTACACGACCTTATTGCCAAACGTACTGACGGATTTGATATGGACTGTACAGCTTTGACAGACAAAACCAAGAACTATACATTCATATCCAACCACCGCGATATCGTACTCGACTCAGGACTTCTTTCGGTCGGGCTCCTCGACAATCAGTTCCCCACAACCGTAGAAATTGCCATCGGTGACAATCTGCTTATCTACGACTGGATCAAGAAACTGGTACGCGTAAACAAAGCTTTTATCGTACAGCGTGCATTGACCATGCGCCAAATGCTCGAATCATCGGCACGTATGTCGCGCTATATTCACTTTGCTGTTACACAAAAGCACGAAAATATCTGGATCGCACAGCGTGAAGGACGAGCTAAAGACTCAAACGACCGTACCCAGGACAGTGTATTGAAAATGTTGGCTATGGGTGGCGAAGGTGATATCATCGACCGTCTTCAGGAACTGAATATTGTCCCGCTGGCATTATCGTACGAATACGACCCATGCGATTATCTGAAAGCACAGGAAATGCAACAGAAACGGGATATTGAAGGTTTCAAAAAGAGCAAGCAAGACGATTTGAACAACATGCAGACAGGTATCATGGGATACAAGGGACGTGTCCACTTCCAGGCAGCATCGTGTATCAATAGCGAATTGGAAGCTCTTCGCGGATTGCCCAAAACAGAGGTGTTTACAAAAGTATCCGAACTGATAGACCTGCACATACATCGTAACTACCGCTTATATGCGGGTAATTATGTGGCACATGATCTGTTGACTGCTACCAACCGATTTGCAGACCGCTACACAGCAGAAGAAAAAGTACACTTCGAAAACTACCTGCAGCAAAGAATCGAATTGGTCAACCTGCCGGAAAAAGATGAAGCATTCCTTCGTCAATGCCTGCTCACCATGTATGCTAATCCGGTTATCAATCACCAGAAAGCCCTCGAAGCATGAAGTTATTGACCCGATTTTCCTTTCTTCTTCTTTGCATGTGCCTGTTTGGAGCATGCAAAGAAGAAGAGTATGTATACCCCGATGTGATAACCGAGTTTATCGGTGCAGCAACTGATGAAAACGGTACGCTTACCCGTTTGGTAGCCGATAATGGAGAAGAATATCGGATACAAGCAAGAAGTGGTTTGGACGGCTTGAAGAAGGATACTCTGTACCGCACAATATCCATTTATCAACCTCTGGAAAACCAGACCGTACAACTGTATTCCAGCGAACTGGTTCTTTCAATGATTCCAGTCAGTGCCAAGCAGATAATCGGTGATATCAAAACCGACCCGGTAGACATTGAACGCATGTGGTTGTCGGGTAAATATCTGAATATGGTATTGCTGGCAAAGGTAAAAGAAGAAAGCCACAGTTATCATTTTATCGACCAGGGGATACAAAAAGAAGCAGATGGTACACAAACTCTTCATCTCCAACTCTATCACAACCGGAACAACGACTACGAAGCTTTTACGCGTAAAGTATACTTGTCTGTTCCGTTATGGGCTTACGATGGAAAGCTGAAACAAGGAGACAAAATTGTATTTCATATTTCCACATACGAGGAAGGAGATACACAAAGAGAATTTATCTACTAATTTATTAACAACTGTTCATTTCCTATTTCAGATATGATAAAGACACTCTATTTCATGTTCTTCGTCTGCGCTTTTGCACTCGGACTCATCGCATGCAACAGCAAGGCAAAAGATAATTTCAAGAATCTTTCTGCCGATGAATTCGAACGTCTGATACAAGACGATGACATACAAGTAGTAGACGTACGGACAGTAGCCGAATACAGTAAAGGACATCTTGCCGGAAGTATCAACATCAATGTACTGGATGATAATTTTCCGGAGGTCGCAGACGATTTATTGGAAAAAGACCGTCCTGTAGCCGTATATTGCCGTAGCGGTAAACGCAGCCGGAATGCTGCACGCATTTTGGACAAGAAAGGCTTTAAGGTATACAACATGGACAAGGGATTTGAAAACTGGAAAGAACTGGGTAAAGACATCGCATACTAACCCTATATTATATACAATAGGGAAAGTACGATTTCTTTATATCATCAGTTTTCCCCTTCACACCAATTGCAGCATACTATAGCTTGTATATTGAAATACAAAGACAGATTAAATCTGTCTTTTTTTATTTTCTACGCATCTGTACATAAGAAAGAAAACGTACAAAAAGAACCGAGTCGCAATACCAGAATCGGAACAAACAGAAGAACAGAAAAAGCGAAAGAATGAACTCTTGTGATTAAGCTTGGTTCATACTTTCGCTTTATAGAGACTCCCCGTTTCACTCATGAATGCAGGGAAACAAAATAAAATCAGCAATTAAAGATTTTCCAGCATGCGCTTCAACACTACGGTAGCAGAAATCTCACGGTTAGCTGCTTCCGGAATAACCAATGAAGTAGGCGCTTCGATTACTTCGTCTGTCACAATCATATTACGGCGCACAGGCAGACAGTGCATAAAGTACGCATTGTTGGTTACTGCCATATGCGCAGCATCTACAGTCCAACTCATATCCTTACACAGAATCTTACCATAGTCTTCCGGATTGGTTACTCCCGGACACGCCCAGTTCTTGGCATAAATGAAGTCAGCTCCTTCAAAAGCTTTCATCTGGTCGTATTCCACCTTAGCTCCACGCACAAATTTCGGATCCAACTCATAACCATGAGGATGCGTAATGACAAAATCCACATCAGCCTCGTTCATGAAGTCGGCAAACGAGTTAGGTACAGCCTGCGGCAATGCACGCGGATGCGGTGCCCAAGTCAATACAACTTTAGGACGTTCCTTCTTCTTATATTCTTCGATGGTAATCAGGTCGGCAAAAGCCTGCAGAGGATGTCCTGTAGCTGCCTCCATAGAGAATACCGGCTTACCCGAATACTGGATGAACTGATTCAATATTTTTTCTGTATAATCATCTTCACGGTTCTGAAACTGTGCAAACGAACGTACTCCGATAATATCGCAATACGAAGCCATCACCGGAATAGCCTCCAACAAGTGTTCACTCTTGTCACCATCCATCACTACCCCACGTTCAGTTTCCAGTTTCCATGCACCCTGATTTACATCCAGCACAATGACATCCATACCCAGATTACGGGCAGCTTTCTGTGTACTAAGTCGGGTACGCAAACTGTTGTTAAAGAATATCAGCAAGCAAGTACGATGCTTACCCAATGTTTCATATTTATAACGGTCATTCTTTATTTCGAATGCTTCGGCCAGAGCGGTCTTCAAATCTCCTAAATCAAATACGTTCGTGTAAGTTTTCATAGGAATAATGTATATTAATTAATTTAGCGCAGCAAATATACTATAAAAATACAATATATCGTTATTTTTACAGCTTTTAATGAAAGAATATTACGGACGGATTTGTCCATCACCCTCAATCAGCCATTTATAAGTTGTAATTTCCCTCAATCCCATCGGTCCGCGAGCATGCAACTTCTGTGTACTGATTCCAATCTCAGCACCAAGGCCAAACTGCGCTCCGTCTGTAAATGAGGTCGGTGCATTGACATATACACAAGCTGCATCAACCTGTCGGCAAAACAAATTGGAAGCTTGTTTATCTTCTGTCACAATGCACTCACTATGTCCAGAGCCATATGTATAAATATGCGATACAGCTTCTTCTATATTCTTTACTGTCTTTACCGCCATCTTGTAATCCAGAAACTCTGTTCCATATACCTCCGGCAAAGCCTGTACAAGTAAAGAAGCAGGATAATGCCCACATAAAGCTCCATAAGCTGCTTCATCGGCATAAATTGTCACCTTGCTTTCCTGCAAGGGTGCACACAACTGCGCCAAATCGTTGATACGCGATTCATGCACCAACAGACAGTCTAATGCATTACATACACTGACGCGCCGGGTCTTGGCATTATTCACAATACGAATACCTTTTTCCAGGTTTCCCGATGCATCGAAATACGTATGACACACACCCGCACCGGTTTCAATGACAGGTACCGTTGCATTCTGGCGGACATAATCTATCAGTCCACTACTTCCACGGGGAATAATCAAGTCTACCCACCCGTTGGCATGAAGCAACTCTTCCGCCGCTTCCCTTCCCGGAGAAAGTAAAGTAACCAAACGAGTATCTGCACCCAAGTCAGCCAGCACCTTATGCAAGAGATCCACAATAGCCCGATTCGATTCTGCCGCATCGCTTCCCCCTTTCAGCACACAGGCACTTCCACTTTTCAAGCACAAGGAAAACACATCGAAAGTAACATTAGGACGTGCTTCGTAAATTATGCCAATTACGCCAAAAGGAACCGACACTTTCTTCAATCGCAGTCCGTTGGGACGTACGCTCTCCTCCAACACCTGATTTAAAGGCGATGGCAGTGCAGCCACATTTCTGATATCCGACGCAATATCCAGCAAGCGCTGCTCTGTCAACCGAAGACGGTCGTACTTCGGGTTATCGGGATTCATCCGGGACAAATCTGTTTCATTTGCTTCCAGAATACGATTCATATAATGGGGTATAGCTTCTGCAACAGCCATCAATATTGCATTAATCTGTTTCTCTTCCAGCAAAGCCAATGTACGTGAAGCCAGACGCACAGCTTTCCAATCCTCAATCCTCATATTATTACTTTTTCACATGTTAGCAGAACACAAAAGTATCATTATTTCTGTTATCTTCTCTTTTTCCCGACAAATTATCTTGATATTCAGATTTTTTAATTATCTTTGAAATACAACGAAGAGTGTAAAAAACTGATTTATTAACCTAAAACAAACAGACTATGGGAGCTAAGATGTATGGTTCATTAGTAGAGGTTTTCCGAGGTAGTCTTTGGGAAGCCGAATTGGTTAAAGGCTTGCTTAACGCAGCGGGTGTAGATGCCATGATCAAAGACGAGACATTGTCTGCGGTCACTTCTCCTTATTCCAATACAGGAGGAAAAGTACTTGTAATGGTTAATAAGGAAGAAGAAGTATTTGCAAGAAAAGTGGTAGCAGAAAGAAAAGTATGAGAAAAAAGGGATTTGCAGCATTTGCCGCCTTATCTTTTATCGCATTCCAGCTGAGTGCACAGGATTTAAAACCGACTCAATGGAAGGCTTATGGGGTATCGTTTAAAGCTCCGTCCGACATCAGCATAGAGGATGATTCGGAAGAAGGTTATATTGTATACAACGATACATATTATATTACCGTTCAAATGCTGGACGGAGAAGGTATCAAACAGTCGGAACTGGCTACAGAGTTGAAAAACATCGCAACCGACGATGAAGTGACAGAACAGACTCCTGTAAGGACATTCGAACTGCCGCATTTTTACGGTGTACAGTTGCAGGGAAAATGTGAAACAGACCGATGTATATACAGCTATCTGCTGGCTCGTGACGGAGGAAGCGGATTTTATGTATCCATTGTATATAAACAGGAGAACGATCCTAATCCGGAGCGTATATTGAAAAGTTTTGCACTGGAAGATTAAAGGTAAGGTAAAAACAATCCGATATATATAATAGCCTTGCGAGAGAATACTCTTACAAGGCTATTATATATATCGGATTGTCCTTTTCTGCAAAATCCCAAAAGAAAACGAGCTTTTTTAAAAATATCCTTAACAAGTTCTTCGGATACCAAGGTTTATGCGTACCTTCGGAAAAGATAAAACAACATACACTATGAAAATAACCCATTTTATACATACAAGCATCTTCAATTTATTTCTTTGCAGTTTTTCTTTTCTCAGTACGGCATGCGCTTCTGCGCAAGAAGCATCCCCTGTCAATACATATCATTATAGCTGCATAGAAGTTCCAAAAAGTATTGTTTTCTGTGATGAAACCATCGACCTGACGCGATACGATCGCAGAGAGCGGATGGACAGAGAACTTCTGGCCTTTACTTATATGCATAGTACCTCCATACAGATGATAAAACGGGCTAACCGCTACTTCCCCATTGTAGAGCCTATTTTAAAGGCAAATGGGATTCCTGATGATTTCAAATATCTGATGGCGATAGAGAGCAGCTTAAACCCACTGGCACGTTCCGGAGCAGGCGCAGCAGGACTGTGGCAGTTTATGCCGGCTACTGCTAAAGAGTTCGGACTGGAGGTAGCCCATACGGTGGACGAACGATATCATGTGGAGAAATCAACAGAGGCAGCCTGCAAATACTTAAAACAAGCCTACAAGCGTTTCGGCAACTGGATAAACGTAGCAGCATCTTATAATGCCGGACAAGGACGCATTTCCCAGCAACTGGAAAAGCAGTTCGAAGAAAATTCACTCGACTTACAGCTTGTAGAGGAAACATCCCGCTATGTATATCGCATTTTTGCTGCAAAAATCATGTTCAGCAACCCACAGCAATTTGGATTTTATCTGAAAGCATCCGACTTGTATCCAATCATTCCTTATAGAGAAATAAAAGTGACAGAAGATATTGATAACCTTGCACGCTTTGCCAAAGGAAGAGGAATCAATTACGTACTGCTCCGCAATATGAATCCCTGGTTAAGAAGCAGTGAACTCCATGTACACGGAAACAAAGCTTACTATCTCCGAATACCGGATGAAGAAGGAATGCACTACAATCCACGCATCATCATTCCATACGATAAACGCTGGGTGGTAGAATAATCAGGCATATATTATGTGGCAAGAATAGAAGGGCTACGATAAGTGTAGAAGGATTTAATCGCCGTCGCCGATTGCAGAGTTGTCGTCGTTGGCTGTATAATCAACGCTGACGATTGTACAGCCGACGTCGTCGACTGAAGTTCGCGAATAAAATTATGAACATACAACTATGATAATAAATGCCTCTTCCTACAGATAATCGGGATGAGACCAATCATACACTCAAAGGAAATCACAATTATTCCCTCTGAAATAAAAAGACAAAGGCCATCTCAAAATGAATTTGAGATGGCCTCTTCCTTTATCTTACAGAATAAATCAGATTATTCAGCACGCAAAGTGAAACGTTTGAATTCTGTGATAGCCAATTCTGGATCAGCAGCTTTCAATACTTCTGAAACTGTCTTTTTCGGATCCATGATGCTTTCCTGGTTCAACAGACAAACTTCTTTCAAGAATTTGCCCAAACGACCTTTAGCAATGTTTTCGATCATAGCCTGAGGCAAGTTAGCAGCTTTTTCTGCAGCAACAGTTTCTTTGATTTCTTTAGCTTTAGCTACATCTTCAGCAGTAATCCATCCCTTAGCCATGTTGCTTTCCATGTGCTCTTCGCTGTCTACGTGAGCCGGGTTGATACCAGCTTTCTTCAAAGCAGCTTCTACAGCTTTCTGTACCTGTTCTGCTTTAGTCTTTTCAACAGCAACCTTGATTTCTTCTTCTTTTACTGATTCAGGAACACCAGCTTCGTCGATAGCAATCGGGTTCATTGCAGCAATCTGCATACAGATTTCGTGAGCAACTTTTTCATCACAAACCTTGTTGAAAGAAACGATTGTACAGAGCTGGTTCTTGTTCATGTGGTTGTAAACAGCTGTGCAAGCACCTGAAACGAAGTTATAACCATCCAATTCAGTCTTTTCACCAGTGATACCACTACGTTCTACAATAGCGTCAGCAACTGTACCGCTACCCATCGGAAGAGCCTTCACTTCATCCAAAGTCTGACATTTGTTTGCGATAGCAGCATCCAGAATAGCCTGAGTCAAAGCAACGAAGTCAGCATTCTTAGCAACGAAGTCAGTTTCGCACTTCAAAGCAATCATTGCAGCATAGTCGCCAGTTGATTTTGCCAATACACAACCTTCTGAAGTTTCACGGTCAGAACGTTTTGCAGCAACAGCCTGTCCTTTCTTACGGATAATTTCTACTGCCTTGTCGAAATCGCCTTCAGATTCTGTCAAAGCGTTTTTACAGTCCATCATACCAGCTCCAGTCATTTTACGAAGCTTGGTGATATCAGCCATACTTACAGCCATAGTAATTTCTTTTTTATTGAGTTAATAAATCTATTTAAAGCAAAAGAGAGCTGAGAACAGAGAGTTGAGAATCGCTTTATTATAGTAACTCTCAACTTTCAACTCTCAACTCTCCACTTAAAGTATATTAAGCTTCTTCGTCTTTACCGATGAAAGCGGCAGCTTTAGCAGCATTGATTGCGTCTTCTTCAGCTTTATCCATGCGTGCTTTGGTAGTTTTTTTCTTAGCAGCTTTCGGTGCGTTTTCACCAGCAGCTTCCATGTCTACCTTTTCAGCTTTTCTTTCTTCCAAACCTTCTGCCATAGCAGCGCAGCAAGCATCCAAGATAACTTCTACAGACTTAGTAGCGTCGTCGTTAGCTGGGATTACGAAATCTACGTTTGAAGGATCTGAGTTTGTATCAACGATAGCAAATACAGGAATACCCAAACGGTTAGCTTCGCGAACTGCGATGTTTTCTTTCAATACGTCGATAACGAACAATGCAGATGGCAAACGAGTCAAATCAGCGATAGAACCCAAGTTCTTTTCCAACTTAGCACGCTGACGAGAAATCTGCAGAACTTCTCTCTTAGACAAGTTAGAGTAAGTACCATCGTTAGTCAACTTATCGATAGTAGCCATTTTCTTGATAGCCTTACGGATAGTCGGGAAGTTAGTCAACATACCACCCGGCCAGCGTTCGATAACATAAGGCATGTTTACAGAAGCAGCTTTTTCAGCTACTACCTGTTTAGCTTGTTTCTTAGTAGCGACAAACAGGACTTTCTTTCCTGATTTAGCGATTTGTTTCAAAGCTTCAGCAGCTTCTTCTACTTTTACAACGGTTTTGTTCAAGTCGATGATGTGAATACCGTTGCGTTCCATGAAAATATAAGGAGCCATTGCAGGGTTCCACTTTCTCTTCAAATGTCCGAAGTGGCAACCAGCCTCCAATAATGTATCAAAATTTACTCTTGACATTGTTTTAATCTTTAAATCGTTTACTTTCTTTTTTGTTAATTAAACCAACTATCGGGTAGTTTCTCCACAAACCCTTGTAAGGAAAATCCCGATGGTTTAGATACTAAACGCTTTCATTTAAGTTTTTGAGTTTCTAAGTTTTCTGAGTTAGTCATAAGTGTATACAAACCGATTACTTGCAACAAACTTATCAACTTACAAACTAATAAACTCAAAAGCTTAACGTTTACTGAACTGGAATCTTCTACGTGCTTTAGGACGTCCTGGTTTCTTACGTTCAACTTCACGAGGATCGCGAGTCATGAAACCTTCAGCACGAAGAGTTTTCTTATCTTCCGGGTTGATTTTAACCAGTGCACGAGCAATTGCCAAACGCAAAGCCTGAGACTGACCAGTGAAACCACCACCGCAAAGATTTACTTTGATATCATATTTTTCAGCCACTTCCAGTTTATTCAACGGCTGTTTTACTACATACTGCAGAATAGTTGATGGAAAGTACTGTGCAAGGTCTCTCTTGTTAATAGTAATCTTTCCTGTACCTTCGCTTACGAAAACGCGTGCGATAGCGCTTTTACGTCTACCTAATGCATTTACTACTTCCATTCTTTATTATTTAAGTGTGTTAATATCAATTACTTTCGGAGTCTGAGCTTCGTGTTTGTGTTCAGCACCTTCGTACACATACAAGTTACCCAGCAACTTAGCTCCCAGACGATTCTTAGGAAGCATACCTTTAACTACTTTCTTCATCAATTTTTCAGCGCCATTCGGTTTAGCCATCAAGCGAGCAGGAGTGATTTCACGCTGACCACCTGGATAACCAGTGTAGCTCAGGTAAACTTTATCATTCCACTTATTACCTGTAAATTTCACTTTGTCTGCATTGATGATAATTACGTTATCACCGCAGTCTACATGAGGGGTGAAGTTTGGTTTGTACTTACCTCTCAACAACTTTGCAACTTTAGCACCGAGACGGCCTACAACCTGATCGGTAGCATCAACTACAACCCATTCTTTTGTTGCAGTTTCCTTGTTTGCAGAAATGGTCTTGTAACTTAAAGTATCCACTCTTAAATTCTTTTTTAAATGTTACTACTAAAAAACAATTTCCTCCTATCTCATCCTTCCGGACAATGAAGAACAAGATGCTCAGAATTAAAAATTTATCACTATTTGATAATAATCGGCTTGCAAAGGTACGACTTTTCCTTGAACCCTCAAAGATTTTATATATTTTTTTCTTTCTGCAAATGATTGAGTTTTAACGAATACACAATTTCAGCACAGATTGCAGACACTCTTCTTCCCTAGAGGCGCTCCTCCCTATACACCAATCTAAAATATCTCATTTCAAATTGCATATTTCACTTTTTTTCCTTATCTTGCAACAAAGATAATTTAACAGATATGTTTGTTACATCTGGGCTTTATTTTAATACAAGGTCATTCCATCACACCATTCTTATAAATGCAATTGCAATTTTAAATACACCGCAGATACAAACAAACCTTAAAATATTTCACCATGTCAAATTACAGTATTTTTATACTTATCTTATTCTTGTTTCTGGCAGTCCTCATCATTGCCATCCTTGACATCATGAAGAATACGAAACTGAGTAATGGTGCCAAAGCGCTATGGATTGCAATAATCCTGCTTTTTCAAATCATAGGAGCAGCCATCTATTATTTATTGGCTCCACGGGACAATCCATCTCGTGCATAACCCATCCTCCTTTCCAGCATAAAAAGAGCGAAGTACATTTCCAAGACTTTTGTACTTCGCTCTTTGCTTATTTTATCAACGGATAATGTTCTCCGGATATTCTTCCGGCATTTCTACCCGCTTCCATATTTCATAGCACCATGAATCCACCTGATTCCCATCCTTATCTTGAGCCAGGAAATATTTTATATACATCAAATTTCCATTATCCTCTAATTTAAAGTGAAGCTCATTCTTTTTTCCATCCAATTGAGGAAGATGAATGTTCTTTTCAATTGTTTCAGAATACACTTCAGGCGATTCTACCTTATAAGTACCATAACCTATTATAATAGCCCCCTGCGGCATCATCACCAAATTACAGAAACGTCCGTCGTCGGAAAGAATCTTAAGAGAATTACTTGTTTTTAATTCACCGGGTATATCGGGCGAACTTGAACGATAAAAACACATTTGCCAAACACCATTCAGTGTTACCGGCACTTTTTCCTCAATATCCTGTGCTACTACCGTACTCATTGTACCCAGCAGCATAGCTACCATCAATGATAAGAAATAACGGATTTTCATAATTATATGTATTAGAGTTCATCTGCTAACGGAGCACACACAAATATAACAAAAACATTTTAAAATACGCTGTTTTTCATTAAATTATTAGCAATAAATTCATTTCTCTTTTCAACATACACCCAATCCTCTTTTTCCCGTAAAGTCTTCTGTTTTCTCATCCAGAAAATATAAAAGGCGTCTTACCGGCCTTTCAGCCAACAAGACGCCCTAACAGTTTATTCAAAAAAAACGATTATTAGAATTCTGCGTTACGTGGAGTACGTGGAAATGGTATTACATCACGAATATTAGCCATACCTGTTACGAAGAGCAACAAACGTTCAAATCCAAGTCCGAATCCAGAATGAGGACATGAACCGTACTTACGAGTATCCAGATACCACCACATATCTTTCATTGGGATATTCAATTCCTGAATACGAGTCAGCAGTTTGTCATAATCAGCTTCACGTTCAGATCCACCAATGATTTCACCAATTTTCGGGAACAAAACATCCATTGCACGGACAGTCTTACCATCTTCGTTCTGCTTCATATAGAATGCCTTGATTTCCTTCGGATAATCAGTCAGAATAACCGGACGTTTAAAGTGTTCTTCCACCAAATAACGTTCGTGTTCCGAAGCCAAGTCTACACCCCAATATACCGGGAATTCAAACTTATGTCCTTTCGCAACAGCCTCTTCCAAAATCTTGATACCTTCTGTATAAGGCAAGCGTACGAATGATTCTTTCAACACACCCTGCAGACGCTCAATCAAGCCTTTATCAAACATATCATTCAGGAACTTCACATCATCGTAGCAGTTGTCGAGTGCCCACTGCACACAATATTTGATAAATTCCTCAGCCAAATCCATGTTATCATTGATATCATTGAAAGCCACTTCCGGTTCAATCATCCAGAACTCAGCCAAGTGACGCGGTGTATTCGAGTTTTCTGCACGGAATGTAGGGCCAAATGTATAGATAGCGCCCAATGCAGTAGCAGCCAGCTCACCTTCAAGCTGTCCAGATACAGTCAAACTTGCCTGTTTGCCGAAGAAGTCGTTGTCGTAAATGATAGAACCGTTTTCATCTTTCTTCAAATCATACAAGTTCATGGTAGTAACCTGGAACATCTGTCCTGCACCTTCACAGTCGGATGCTGTAATCAGCGGAGTATGGAAATAGAAGAATCCGCGTTCGTGGAAGAACTTGTGAATAGCAATCGCCATATTGTGACGGATACGGAACACAGCTCCAAAAGTATTGGTACGAGGACGCAAGTGAGCGATTTCACGAAGGAACTCCATAGAGTGTCCTTTTTTCTGAAGTGGATAAGTATTATCACAAATGCCCAGCACTTCAATCTCACGAGCCTGAATTTCGGCAGCCTGTCCGGCACCTACCGATTCCACCAATTCACCGTTTACACTGATACATGCACCGGTTGTAATCTGTTTCAGCATATCTTCATCAAAGTTAGCCAAATCCACTACCACCTGTACATTATTTATAGTAGAACCATCATTCAGCGCGATAAAGTTTACCTGTTTGCTACCACGACGAGTACGCACCCAACCTTTCACATTGACCATTGCACCGAAATCACGGCGTTTCAAAAGGTCTACAATTTTTGTTCTACGAATTGTTTCCATTTGTCTGTTATTTAATGATTGAAATAAAACAACCCCACTACACTTCCCATCGTTACGAACGCCAACGAAGAATCTGCAAAACCAACCAATGATCTACAGACTCTTCGTTACCGTTTTTCAATATAGTGAAATCATTTCATATATTAATAATTATTCAAAAGATCCCATACGAAGCATGTTCACTTCCTGCTCTGTCAGATAACGCCAATCGCCACGACGCAAGCCCTTCTTAGTAAGTCCGGCAAAATATACGCGGTCCAGTTTAATGACGCGATAACCGAGCGATTCAAAGATACGGCGCACGATACGGTTCTTTCCTGAATGGATTTCGATACCCACCTGAGACTTGTCCGTATCAGAAGCATAACTGATAGCATCTGCATGAATTTCTCCATCATCCAGTGTGATACCCTGCACAATCTGATCCAAATCAGCCTTTGTTACATTCTTATCACAGTATACATGATAGATTTTCTTCTTCAGATATTTAGGATGAGTCAGTTTAGAAGCCAGATCACCATCGTTTGTCAGCAACAGCACACCAGTTGTATTACGGTCCAGACGACCTACCGGATAGATACGTTCCTTGCAGGCACCCTTCACAAAATCCATCACAGTCTTACGTTCCTGTGGGTCATCCGAAGTAGTTACGCAGTCTTTCGGTTTGTTCAGCAACACATACACCTTGCGCTCTACGCTTACCGGCTGGTCGTGGAACTTCACCTCATCCGTACGTTTAATCTTAGTACCCAATTCTGTAACTACCACTCCATTTACAGAAACGACTCCTGCTGTAATGAATTCGTCTGCCTCACGACGAGAGCAAATACCAGCATTAGCCAAGAATTTATTCAAACGGATCGGTTCGTTCGGATCAGTCAGAATATCCTTGTACTCAATCTGTTTCTTCATGCTATATTTTGCATTCGGATTGTAATCGGCAGTACGTGGGCGGAAATTACCCTGCTGACGACCATATCCCCCCTGCTGTCCGGGAGCAAAGCGCGGACGCGGCTGACGGTTTCCATAACCCTGCTGTTCGCCACCATTGTTAAAACGCGGACGATAAGCACGTTGTGCCTGGTCACCTCCTTCATTATTATTAAAGCGTGGATTATAAGAACGCTGCGGACGGTTACCATTGTTAAAGCGCGGGTTATAAGAAGAACGCTCACCGTTTTCATTATTACCATAAGCCGGACGATTTCCGTAAGAGCGCTGCGGACGATTGTTACCGTAAGAACGCTGCGGACGGTCCTCATTATTATTATTGAAGCGAGGATTATAAGAAGAGCGATAAGGACGATCTCCATTCTCACGATTCGCACCATAAGAACGGCGGCCATAGCTGTTTCCACCTTCACTTCTGTTGTATTTGTTATATCCTTCTCTGTTGTAAGACTTGTAACCATCACGGTTATACTGGGTGTTTTCACCTCCGTCTTGTCTGTTTTCTCTTTCTGGCATCATAATTTCTTTTTCTTATATAATTAATATTAAACCCTCTCGGGCTGTTTTTTTACATACCTGTATAGTTATGAGGAGTAATTGCACGTAATTCTTTCTTCACATCCTCGCTCACTTCCAGTGTTTCAATAAAATCTTTAATTGAAGCTTCATTGATAGCCTGATTAGTACGAGTCAGCGCTTTCAGTGCTTCATAAGGATGAGGATAAGCCTCACGGCGCAAAATAGTCTGTATAGCTTCGGCTACTACACTCCAGCAGTTATCCAGATCTTCATAAATCTTATGTTCGTTCAGCAGCAGTTTGCCCAATCCTTTCAAAGAACTCTGAATAGCAATGATAGTATGTCCGAACGGCACACCGATGTTTCTCAATACTGTAGAGTCTGTCAGGTCGCGCTGCAAACGAGATACCGGCAACTTGCTTGACAAGTGTTCAAAGATTGCATTAGCCATACCCAAGTTTCCTTCTGCATTTTCAAAGTCAATCGGATTCACCTTGTGAGGCATTGCACTCGAACCAACTTCTCCGGCTTTGATCTTCTGTTTGAAGTATTCCATAGAAATATATTGCCAGAAGTCGCGGTTCATATCAATCATAATGGTATTGATACGCTTCATTGCATCGAAGATTGCTCCCAAGTTGTCGTAGTTGGAAATCTGGGTTGTATATTCTTCACGTTCCAATCCCAATTTTTCAGCCACGAAACGATTACCGAATGCTTTCCAGTCGAATTCCGGATAAGCCACATGATGTGCGTTATAGTTTCCGGTTGCACCACCAAATTTCGCGGTGATAGGACAAGCTTTCAATACAGCCAACTGACGGTTCAAGCGATATGCAAAAACCATAATTTCCTTACCCAGACGAGTCGGAGAAGCCGGCTGTCCGTGAGTTTTAGCCAACATCGGAATATTTGCCCATTCTTCTGCATATGCGGTAAGCTGAGCAATCAGTTTTTCAATTTGAGGATAATACACTTCTTCCAGTGCATCCTTGATTGACAAAGGCACTGAAGTATTGTTGATATCCTGTGAAGTCAGGCCAAAGTGGATAAACTCCTTATAAGCCTCCAGTCCTCCCAGTTTATCAAACTGTTCCTTGATGAAATACTCAACCGCTTTTACATCATGATTGGTTACACTCTCAATCTCCTTGATACGTCCGGCATCTGCTTCCGAGAAATTACGATAGATGTCACGCAAAGACTCAAAGCGAGCAGGATCCAATGATTTCAACTGCGGCAAAGGCAGTTCGCATAAAGTAATAAAATATTCAATTTCTACCTGCACACGATATTTAATCAGTGCATATTCTGAAAAATAAGCAGCCAAAGCTCCCGCTTTGCCTCTGTATCGCCCATCAATAGGTGATATAGCCGTGAGTAAATCAAGCTCCATTATAATACTTTACTTTACAAATTAAAATTCGGTATACAAAACTGCCTTTCATTTGCAGTCTATGAGGTTGCAAAAATAATGCTTTTTCCCGAGTTAACAGCTCTAATACAGAAAACTTTAGTATTTATTTTACAATTATTTCCATTTGTTGTAATGAACCCGAGTTTCATCCCACTTATCCTTAGGAGTAAAAGAGCCGTCGGGATAGCCTACCGGTATGACGCACAACGGACTGATTTGCTCAGGCAACTGCAGGTATTTTTTCACAATTCCCATTCTGTCCTGATAAGGATAAGCCGCTGTCCATACAGTTCCCAAGCCCAGAGCCTTAGCAGAAAGAAGAATATTCTGAGCTGCTGCAGAGCAGTCCAGATACCAATATTCCGACTTGGTTGTATCAGCCGCCACTACTATGGCCATCGGAGCAGTAGCCAGCATCTTGGCATTCGACAAAGAAGCAGCCAGAGAATCCAGCAAAGCACGGTCGTTCACCACCACAAACTCCCAAGGCCGGCGATCCATTCCGCTGGGTGCAGCCATTGCCGCACGCAATATTTTATCCACCTTTTCCTGCTCTACCGCCTTTCCCTGCACATATTTACGCACACTGGTACGCTGTGCTATGGTTTGTAAAGCATCCACCGGTTGAGACTCCTGATTTTTCTGTTCAGACTGGCAGGAAACCGCCAGACACAAAGCCGCCGCAGCAGCAAACATAAGAATATTCTTTTTCATAGTCGTATATTTTACTCAATGGAATGTAAATATACGCATAATACTTCAATTATCCATTTATCCACAAGTTATTAACAAGTAGCACAAACTTGTTAATAACTTAAAACTCATTGTTTATCTAGCACTTATAAAGTTATCAACCGATTTATCCACTCTACTTATCAACAAAAAAGCACACCCCTGTTAATAACTATATCAGATATCAACAGGGGTGAATCTATCAATTAGAGGTAGCATCAGAAGCCAACGGCATCCTATTTAGTCATTTTCATGATCCATGTCAATCAAGTTGTACTTCAAGTCAAACTTCAGCTCCCAGAAATTCGAGAGTCTTACTTCGTATTCGTAGCGGTCTTTTTCAATGGACAATACATTTGCATCCGGATAATTGGTTTTTACATGATTACGGATTTGAGCCGGTACAACCTGCATAGGCACTGTGCTACGGCGGCATTTAATTTCTTTCCACTGACCATCTTTTTGGAAATCAATTTTATCGCCATTCAGGAACATCACGCTATATTCGGTATCGAACCAATCTTTTTCCATCTTGACAAAAGCAATTTTCAAATCCGGGAAATTCTGTTTTACAAACTGCTGAGCAGTCTGGGGCAACTGCTCAAAAGTAATCGGCTTGTCATTATCTGCCATAGCTACTTGCATTGTCAACACACACATCAGTAAAAACATAAACTTTTTCATATCGCTTTTCATTTTTAAATTAATACTCGTTTTATTTTTCATACTGCAAACTAAAGCACCAATTCTGAAAAGAAATAGGAATAATCTACTTTTTCTCATCCTCATCAAAAATAAATTTGCTACTTTTGCACGGTTTTCAATAAAAAGGTACAAAGAATATGGAATTACCCAAAGATCCGATGATGCTGTTCAGCCTCATCAACATGAAGCTACGCGACTTCTACCCTTCACTCGACGCGTTGTGTGAAGATTTAAATGTCAGCAAAGAAGAAATTGTAAATCAATTGAAAGAAGCCGGATTTGAATACAATGCAGAAATGAATAAATTCTGGTAATCTTTCCTTTTTTTGCAAGACAAATGTGGAGTACCGGCTTTTCAAAGTGTTATTGAAAAGCCTTTTTTTATATCATATTTTCCCGATTTCGTTTTTTCCGCTAACCGACACTTTGAGAAAAAATCTCCTTCCTGAGGGGAAAGGATGCTTTTCTTTACGAAAAGTTCTCTTAAATTCATGCTATTCAACATATTTTTCATATGGTTTATTGACTGAAAAAGAACTGGTATCACAAGGTTTTTCTTCTTGTATCGTTGGGTAACGCGACTTGTATCGTCGGGCAACGTGACCCGTCGCGTACGCTCACGCGATCAGTCGCATAAAAACTCCCTTCAGCACCCCACTTTTTATACTTTTATTAACAATTCATATCACAAACCCAGCCTTTAATCTATACAATTTCAATTTAACACAATGTTTGTTTTTGCCCCAGTTGCCATCATATAAAAAGAATATCCCCCTATTTTCCTACATGAAAACACAAAAATACGAGCAAAGCTATCTTTTTTCAATTTCACCAACTTCCAAAAACGCCCTTCTTTTTCACCAGCCTCGCATCCGAGGACAAATAACGCCATATACAAGCCTCTGATTTGACATTTTGAAATTTCTATTTCTCCAGCTTTTCCCTTTGCACAACATTGACAATTTGTAATTTTTACCCCTAATCAGCAGAAAACAAAAAAAAGAGGAATCGCCGTCATTACACCGACCGGCAACCCCTCTCTCATATAAAGCCAACAAACACTTACTGATTATCCTTCGCACGTATTTCTACACGGCGAATCTTTCCACTGATTGTCTTAGGCAATTCGTCTACAAATTCAATCACACGAGGATATTTATACGGAGCTGTTACACGTTTTACATGATCTTGCAATTCCTTTACAAGTTCAGCCCCAGCACGCTCCTTATAATCTTTTGCCAATACGATAGTAGCCTTTACCACCTGTCCACGTATCTCATCGGGAACTCCAGTGATAGCACATTCTACCACAGCCGGATGAGTCATCAAGGCACTTTCTACTTCGAACGGGCCGATACGGTATCCAGAACTCTTGATTACATCGTCTGCACGACCGACAAACCAGTAATATCCGTCTTCATCACGCCAAGCCACGTCACCTGTATAATAAATACCATTGTGCCAAGCTTCACGGGTAAGCACTTCGTCCCGATAATATTCTTTAAACAAGCCCAATGGTTTTCCCTTATCTGTGCGCACTACAATCTGACCTTGTTCTCCGTCCTCTGCCGAACGGCCGTCCGGTGTCAGCAAATCAATGTCATACTGCGGATTTGGTACACCCATACTTCCCGGTTTCGGTTCCATCCACGGGAAAGTGGCCAAAGTCAAAGCTGTTTCTGTCTGTCCGAAACCTTCCATCAGGCGGATACCGGTAATCTTCTTAAATGTATCGTATACAGAATAGTTCAACGCCTCACCTGCTGTAGTACAATATTCCAATGAAGACAAATCGTATTTTGTAATATCCTCACGAATCAGGAAACGATAGATGGTAGGAGGTGCACACAGAGATGTGATATGATAATCCTGAATCTTCTGCAAGATATCGGCAGGAGTAAATTTCTCATGATCGTACACAAAGATATTCGCACCGGCAATCATCTGTCCATAAAGTTTTCCCCATACGGCTTTTCCCCATCCCGTATCGGCAATAGTCAGATGCAAACTGTTTTCGTGCAGATTGTGCCAGAAACTTCCGGTTGCAATATGTCCCAACGGATACGTAAAGTCGTGAGCCACCATCTTAGGTTCTCCTGTTGTTCCCGAAGTAAAATACATCAGCGAAATATCGTCGTTTGTATTGACCTGTGCAGGACGTACAAAAGGAGCAGCCTGCTCTATTCCCTTATGGAAATCTTCGAAACCTTCCGGATATTCCGGACCTACGCTCACCAGTTTCTCTACACTGGGCGATTGCGGCATGGCATCTATAATATGTCGGGTAATCACATCTTCACCGGCAGCAACAATCATCTTGATAGTGGCAGCATTACAACGATACACAATATCCTTTTTAGTCAGCAAGTGAGTAGCCGGAATCACCACTGCACCCAATTTATGCAAAGCGATAATGGAAAACCAGAATTCATAGCGTCTTTTCAGAATCAACATCACCTTATCGCCGTGTCCGATACCCAGACTCTGAAAATACGAAGCAGTACGGTCTGTCTCGCGCTTCAGGTCTGCATAGGTAAACTGAATATGTTCTCCTTTATCGTTTGTCCAAAGCAAAGCATTTTTGTCCGGACACTCTGCAGCCCATGCATCTACTACATCGTAACCGAAGTTGAAGACCTCCGGAACCTTGATTTTAAAATGTGCAATAAAATCTTCCTGAGAGGTAAAATGAGTTTGTTCTACAAATCTTTCTAACATATACTCTTTTAAATTATATTATGACATGACTACGGCCAGAAACTTAACAGCCTTGCCATCGAGAGCTTTCATCCCATGAGGCAAAGACGAGTCGAAATAAAGACTGTCTCCCGCTTCCAACACCAATTCTTTTCCATTTATACTCAAAAGCATGCGTCCTTCGATAACCAAATTAAACTCTTGTCCGCGATGGGTATTGTAAAACATCGGTGTATCTTCCGGCTTCGGTTCTACCGTAACCAGGAAAGGATCTGCCTTACGGGCTTTAAAACCCGAAGCCAAAGCCTGATATTTATAGGCCTTTGTACGCTCTACCGAAACTCCGGTTCCCCAACGTGTCAAGAAATAAGAACTCATTTTAGGTTCTTCACCAAACATCAGCACATCCAGAGGAATATCAAAGTGGCGGGCCACTTGCTGCAACATACTTACAGAGATATCACCTTCCCCCGACTCCATCAGCTGATATTGCTCAATACCCAATCCACACTGGGCTGCCATTTCTTCTACACTCAGATCAAGTGCATCCCGCAATCCACGAATGCGTTCTGCTATTTGTTTTATCTGTTCGTCCATAGTTCGATCTTTTAGTTTTCCGCTCAAAATTACGAAAGATTACGGGAAATCAAGAAAAATATTCCGAACTTTGTCGTATTAAAAAACAAAATGATGATAAAACAGGACTATTTAATACGAATTATTCAAGAAATATTCACTGCCATTGCCAACATGCTGCTAAAACGAAAGAAAATAACACAAAAGGAATGGAGTGAATATGAAGATACAGCCCAGAAAATATTGGGGGTAAACATGATGCAACTGCAAACCATGAGGGCCGAAGATATTCTTTCTTTATATGATACACAGGCCGACTTGGAGAAGATAGAACTGGCTGCAATGATAATGCTGAAGATAGCCGATGAAACCAAAGACGACCTGCTGCTTAAAACCAAACTGCAACAAGACGGTTTAAATCTTTTGGAATATGTACAGACACACGGAACAACTTATTCTCTGCAACGGCAATTGCTTATCAATCTCTTGAAGATTCCCCGATAAGTCTCCGTCCCGTTTCACTTCCAGGCATCGGCTATCCGAATAACGTTTTACATTGCTTTAAAATGACTCCAGATACAGATAGTCATAATGCACCAGCGGCTTCTGGCCGTGCTTACCTATCATCTGCAAAGCCTGCTCCGCATCGACGGAGATTCTTCCCAAGCCGATTTGTTCGCCTTTTTCATCCATCACGGAAACCAAATCGTCTTTTTCAAAATCACCTTTTATACTTGTTACTCCCACCGGAAGAATACTGACAGCTTTTTCTCCCTTTACTGCCTCTACCGCCTGCTTACTTAAATGAATCTCTCCTTTAGTAAAGCCTTCGCTATGGGCAATCCATTTTTTCAGGCTTGAAACGCTTTCTGCTGCAGGCAGAAAACGGGTGCATACAACTTCTTCCGGACTCTGCAGTAAATCGGTCAGAATATGGTCTTTCTTTCCGTTTGCTATCATTACTGTAATACCTTCTGCCGCTACCTTTCGGGCTATAGTGGATTTAGTAAGCATGCCTCCTCTTCCAAATCCCGACTTCTCGGTCTGTATATAATCGGATAAATCTTTATCCGGTTCTACGGTACGAATTACGGTTGTATCCGGACTGGAAAGCGGCCCATTGTAAATTCCATCTACATTACTCAGGATAATCAGAGCCTGCACCCCCATCATAGAGGCTATCAGACCGGAAAGTTCATCATTGTCTGTAAACATCAGTTCAGTGACAGATATCGTATCGTTCTCGTTGACAATGGGGATTACTCCATTCTCCAACATCACACGCATGCAATTGCGCTGGTTGAGATAATGACGGCGGGTTCCGAAGCTCTCTTTGGTAGTAAGCACCTGCCCTACCGTAATACCATGTTCACGAAACAATTCATAATAACGGTTTATAAGCTTAGCCTGCCCAACTGCCGAATACAACTGACGCTGCTCCACGCAATCGAGTTTACGGGAAACCTTCAGTTCACTGCGACCGGAAGCAACTGCTCCGGAAGAAATCAGCACAAGTTCTACACCCGCACGGTGAAGTTCTGCCATCTGGTCTACAAGTCCCGACATACGGGTAATATCCAATGTGCCGTCTTTACGGGTCAGTACATTACTGCCTATTTTTATTGCAACTTTTGTAAAGTGATATGCCATAATTCGTGATCTTTTTACCTGTAAAATTGTGAATAGTCACCCACAAATATAAAATATTCCGGCTTATCACATACGTCCTCATCACAGAAATGCAACAAAGGCGACTTTTTGATACATATCAAGCACATTCATTCAGTTTATTCGTACCTTTGTACACATTATTATATATAGAGCACATGGTTAAAGCTATTTTCTTTGATATAGACGGAACTTTGGTGTCATTCAAGACTCACACCATCCCCGAAAGTACCCGACAGACCTTACAGCAATTACGCCAACAAGGTATTAAAGTATTCATTGCTACCGGACGTCCTAAAATGTTGATGATGGACGCTGTAGGAGATATTGAATTCGACGGATACATCACACTGAACGGAGCACACTGTTTCACATCCAGTCATGAGGATATATTCAAGAAAGGCGTCTCACGAGAAGATATAGAGCGTCTGGTAAACTACCACCATGCTCATCCGGAGATACCTTTTGTTTTTGCCTCTGGCGACCGTTGGTTTATCACCTCCATCGACGCATCGGTAGAAGAGGTAGCACGCCTGATTGAGATTGATACTCCTCCGGTTGAACCCATAGAACACGCCCTACAGGAAGATGTACTTCAGATTATGGGATACTTCAATAAGGAGCAGGAAAAAGAGATATTCGACCACGTGCTATTGGGATGCGAACCTATGCGTTGGAATCCACTCTTTACTGACATCATCGCAAGCGGGAACAGCAAAAGTATGGGTATCGACAAGGTGCTGGAACATTACGGTATCAATTTAGAAGAAACTATGGCTTTTGGCGACGGAGGAAACGACATTCCAATGCTTCGCCATGTAAAGATCGGAGTGGCAATGGGTAATGCAGCACCGGAAGTGCAGGCTTCAGCCGATTACGTTACGACCTCTGTAGACGAAGACGGAATTACGCATGCATTGAAACATTTCGAAGTCATCTGATTGCAATATAAAGCAACCGAACAAATACAAATAAAGAGCTCACTTGGATTCCCTATTAGCCGGTTTTATCCAAGTGAGCTTTTTTGTATATTATAACTTACCAGACGGTATAAGCATTATCGCAAGGTCAACTTAGCCAAATAATCATAATGCTCACCTTCCTGAACTTTTTCTACATTGAATCCATACTGTGATGCATACAGACTCAAGGTTTCAAAATCAATATAAAGCCAGTCGAATGTCTCTCCTTTTATCTTTTTATAATGCATACAAAAATCAATCTCCCCATAGTAGGAAGCCGCGAGGTCAATCACAAAACTGCCGTCTTCTTCTTCGAACAAATAACGCAAGTCGCTCGAATCCATCAGTACACATCCACCCGGATTGAGCAATTGCTTCACACGTAAGAAAAACGCCGGTAAGTTTTCAATCTTTCCGACAATTCCCGAACCATTCATCAGCAACAGAATCGTATCAAAGCGATCGGCAAAATGTTCATCAAAGAAATTAATCTGACGCGCATTCTCCAATCCTCTTTCCCGCATTACCTTTACCGATAAAGAAGAAATATCAATAGGCAAAACTTCTTTTCCCTTTTCTTTTAATACGAGAGAATGACAGCCGCTACCAGCACCCACATCCAGAATACGCCCTTCTGCCATCTGCAAAGCAACCTGTTCCAACACCGGCATTTCATCATACGTACGGAATAAATTCTCTACCGGAAAATCATCCTCCTCAAACTGTGATGAAAATACTTTCAGACGGCCCGCCTTACCCAAATGAAAATAATCGGATATAGCAGCTCCCATCGGATCTTTTTCTTCTGACAAACAACTTGTTTTCATATATCTTGAATCTGATTAATCTTTCATCAACAAAGATAAGCAAAATAAATACGATCCCACAAAAACAGATTCGCTTCTATTTGCATAATCATTCTCTATTTTTGCATATTCATATTATTTTCGCAAATAATTGCATAAATAAACCTATAAACGCATCCATTATTCCAAAAATATACGTAACTTTGCGCCCGACAAAGAATAATTATACATATGAAAAATAAAAACAGCAGACTCGATTCTATCAAGATTATCATATCGAGTAAAGAGATAGGAAGCCAAGAAGAACTTTTGCAAGAACTGGCAAAAGAAGGTTTCCAGTTAACACAGGCTACACTTTCACGAGATTTAAAACAGCTCAAAGTAGCTAAAGCTGCCAGTATGAACGGAAATTATGTATATGTACTTCCCAACAATACGATGTACAAGCGTATGACAGAATCTCATACAGCCAGCGAAATGCTACGTCATAACGGTTTTGTGTCAATTGAATTCTCTGGAAATATTGCTGTTATTAAAACCCGTCCAGGCTATGCCAGCAGCTTGGCATACGACATAGACAACAGCCAGTCGTACGAAATTTTAGGAACAATTGCAGGAGATGATACCATCATGCTGGTTCTTCGCGAAGGATGTTCTCAAACCACTTTAAAACAATCTCTTTCACACATTATACCTAATATAAACAAATAAAGAAAATTAGCAATGGATACTAAACAAATTGATGTGATGGTAGCCGACGCCTCACACGAGGTTTATGTTGACACAATATTAGACACAATCAGAGAAGCTGCAAAAGTACGCGGAACAGGTATCGCAGAACGTACACACGAATACGTAGCCACAAAAATGAAAGAAGGAAAAGCCATTATCGCTCTGTGTGGCAACGATTTTGCAGGATTTACCTATATCGAATCATGGGGAAACAAACAATATGTAGCCACTTCCGGTCTGATTGTACATCCCAAATACAGAGGATGTGGGTTGGCTAAACGAATCAAACATGCATCATTCACCCTTGCTCGTTTAAGATGGCCTAAAGCTAAAATCTTCAGCTTGACTTCGGGAGCTGCTGTTATGAAAATGAACACAGAACTGGGATATGTACCTGTTACTTTCAATGAACTGACAGACGACGAAGCATTCTGGAAAGGTTGCGAAGGCTGTATCAACCATGAAATTTTAGTAGCAAAAAAACGCAAATTCTGTATCTGTACCGCCATGCTTTACGATCCGGCTCTACATACAGACGATAAAATCAATAACTTTTAAACAGAAGCCTTATGGAAGAAAAGAAAAAAGTAGTCGTTGCATTTAGCGGCGGATTGGACACCTCATTCAACGTAATGTATTTAACAAAAGAAAAAGGTTACGAAGTGTATGCAGCTTGTGCCAATACCGGAGGCTTCAGCCCTGAACAACTGAAACAGAACGAAGAAAATGCATATAAACTGGGAGCCGTTAAATACGTTACACTGGACGTGACTCAGGAATATTACGAAAAGAGCTTGAAATACATGGTCTTTGGAAACGTATTGCGTAACGGTACTTATCCTATTTCTGTAAGTTCAGAACGTATCTTCCAGGCATTAGCCATTGCACGTTACGCAAAAGAAATCGGTGCACATGCCATCGCTCATGGTTCTACAGGAGCCGGTAACGACCAGGTGCGTTTCGATATGACATTCCTGGTAATGGCACCGGGAGTAGAAATCATCACCTTAACCCGCGACATGGCACTGAGCCGTGAATACGAAATCAACTATCTGAAAGAACATGGATTTGAAGCTGATTTCACCAAGCTGAAATACTCTTACAACGTAGGTATCTGGGGTACTTCTATCTGCGGTGGAGAGATTTTGGATTCTACACAAGGCCTTCCTGAAAGTGCTTATCTGAAGCAAGTAACCAAAACTGGAAGCGAACTGCTGAAGTTGGAATTCAAAAAAGGAGAACTGTATGCTGTAAACGGTGAAGTATTTGATGACAAAATCAAAGCGATTCAGAAAGTTGAAGAAATCGGAGCAGCGTATGGTATCGGACGTGATATGCACGTAGGCGATACTATCATCGGTATCAAGGGACGTGTAGGCTTCGAAGCCGCAGCTCCTATGTTGATTATCGGCGCACACAAATTCCTTGAAAAATATACATTGAGTAAATGGCAGCAATACTGGAAGGATCAGGTAGCAAACTGGTATGGTATGTTCCTTCACGAAAGCCAGTATCTGGAACCGGTTATGCGCGACATCGAAGCCATGTTGCAGGAATCTCAGCGTAACGTAAACGGTACAGCTATTCTGGAGCTTCGCCCATACTGCTTCTCTACCGTAGGAGTTGACTCTAAAGACGACCTTGTAAAGAACAAATTCGGAGAATACGGTGAAATGCAGAAAGGATGGACCGCAGAAGATGCCAAAGGTTTCATCAAAGTATTGTCTACTCCTTTGAGAGCATATTACGCAAATCACAAGGACGAAGAAAATATCTAATCCCCAAGTAAAGAGTTTATCTGTTTTCAAGTTTGTCCACACTCTTATGGAATCAACTTATAAACTTACAAACTCACAAACCAAAAACTTATGATTAAAGCAGGAATTATAGGAGGGGCTGGTTATACTGCAGGCGAATTAATTCGCCTGCTTCTTAATCACCCTGAAGTAGAAATAAAATTTATCAACAGTTCGAGTAATGCCGGAAACAAAATAACCGATGTGCACGAAGGACTTTACGGAGAAACAGACCTTGTTTTCACCGATGAACTTCCTCTCGACACAATCGATGTTTTGTTCTTCTGCACAGCACACGGCGACACAAAAAAATTCATCGAAAGCCATTCTATTCCAGAAGACTTGAAGATTATTGACTTGTCAATGGATTACCGCATCAAAAGCGATGACCATGATTTTGTCTATGGTCTTCCAGAACTGAACCGCCGCACTATCTGTCAAAGCAAGCATGTTGCTAATCCAGGATGTTTTGCCACCTGTATTCAGTTGGGATTACTTCCTTTGGCCAAACACCTGATGCTGAACGATGATATTATGGTCAATGCTATCACAGGAAGTACCGGAGCTGGAGTAAAACCAGGAGCTACCACTCACTTCAGCTGGCGTAACAACAACATGAGTGTGTATAAACCTTTTTCACACCAGCATGTACCGGAAATCAAACAATCGCTCAAGCAACTTCAAAACAGCTTCAATGCAGAGGTAGATTTCATTCCTTACCGTGGCGACTTTGCACGAGGAATATTTGCAACTCTCGTTGTAAAGACCAAGACTGAACTGGATGAAATCGTGAAAATGTACAACGACTACTACGCAGAAGATTCTTTCGTACATATCGTTGAAAAGAACATCGACCTGAAGCAGGTAGTCAACACCAACAAGTGTCTGATTCATTTGGAAAAGCACGGCGACAAACTGCTGATTATCTCTTGTATTGACAATTTGCTGAAAGGTGCAAGCGGACAAGCAGTACATAACATGAACCTCATGTTCAATCTGGAGGAAACCGTAGGATTGAAACTCAAACCTTCGGCATTCTAACTAAAGAATCATATATAACGCCATTCTGATTGTAGTAAATACTTCCACTACATTCAGAATGACAGATACAAAAGTATCTTACTTCAATCTTAATTTACAAAGATGAAACTATTCGACGTATATCCCTTGTTCGATGTAAACATCGTAAAAGGAAAAGGCTGCCATGTATGGGACGACAAAGGCCAGGAATACCTCGACCTGTATGGAGGACATGCCGTTATTTCTATCGGCCATGCACATCCTCATTATGTGGAAGCAGTCAGCAAACAAGTAGCCACTCTCGGCTTCTATTCCAACTCTGTCATTAACCAGCTGCAAGTAGAACTGGCGCAACGTCTCGGAAAGATTTCCGGATACGACGATTATCAGCTGTTCCTTATCAACTCCGGAGCAGAAGCTAACGAAAACGCACTGAAACTGGCTTCGTTCTACAACGGACGCACTCGCGTTATTTCATTTGCCAAAGCGTTCCACGGACGTACTTCACTGGCAGTAGAAGCCACCAACAATCCTAAGATTATCGCTCCCATCAATGCCAACGGTCATGTTACATACCTTCCACTGAACGATACTGAAGCCGTGAAGGCAGAGCTGGCAAAAGGTGATGTATGCGCCGTAATCATTGAAGGTATTCAAGGAGTAGGCGGTATTCAAGTTCCTACCACAGAATTTATGCAAACATTACGTACTGCTTGCGACGAAACCAATACTGTCCTTATTTTGGACGAAATCCAGTCGGGTTACGGTCGTAGCGGAAAATTCTTTGCACACCAGTACACCGGTATCCGCCCGGATATGATTACAGTAGCCAAAGGTATTGCCAACGGATTCCCGATGGCCGGCGTACTGATCAGTCCTAAATTCACTCCTGTATACGGACAGTTGGGTACTACTTTTGGTGGAAATCAGTTGGCTTGTGCAGCAGCTCTTGCTGTACTCGATGTAATGGAAGCAGACAATCTGGTAGAAAACGCAGCAAAGGTCGGAAGTCACCTCATCGAAGAACTGAAGAAATTCTCCCACATCAAAGAAGTGCGTGGAGAAGGTCTGATGATTGGTCTGGAATTCAACGAACCGGTCAAAGAACTGCGCCAGCAACTTTTGTTCGATCAGAAAGTATTTACCGGTGTCAGCGGAACCAATGTCATCCGCCTGCTTCCCCCGCTCTGCCTGAGTATGGAAGAAGCTGACGAATTCATCAGCCGCCTCAGCAAACTTTTAAAATAAGCAGGATACAGAAATAATTCCGCATAAACAGACAGTCGCATACCTTTTTAATTATATCTTTGTAAATAAGACTATAAAAAAGAAAAGTTATGAAAGTAGCAATTATCGGAGCCGGCAACATGGGAGGAGCTATTGCTCGCGGACTGGCACAAGGTCACTATACAGAAGGATATGAAATCACTGTTTCTAACCCCAGCAATGAAAAACTGGAAAAGCTGAAAGCAGAATTTCCCAATATCCACACCACAAACAACAACAAAGAGGCGGCAACCGATGCCGATATCGTTATCGTAGCGGTAAAGCCTTATAAGGTAGCCGAAGTGTTAAAGCCTCTTCGCCTGCGCCAACCTCAAATACTGGTTTCGGTAGCAGCCGGACTGACTTTCGAGGAACTGGCTCATTCGGTGGATCCTGAAATGACTATATTCCGCGTTATTCCGAATACCGCCATTTCCGAACGTGCCAGCATGACACTGGTTGCAGCACGAAATGCATCGGACCAGCAAAAGGAAAACATACTGAATATGTTCAATGAAATGGGACGTTCTATCCTGATAGAAGAAAAACAGTTTGCAGCTGCCACCTCGCTTACCTCATGCGGTATTGCTTACGTACTGAAATATGTACAGGCAGCCATGCAGGCGGGAGTAGAATTAGGTATTTCGCCTAATGTAGCAATGCAGATGGTAGCTCAGACAATGGAAGGAGCTGCACAATTGTTACTCAACAATGAGCATACTCACCCCGCGTTGGAAATAGAGAAAGTAACTACTCCCGGAGGTATTACCATCAAAGGAGTCAATTCTCTGGAAGCCGATGGATTTACAGCAGCTGTTATCAATGCGATAAAAGCAAGTCTATAGTTTATACGACACATAAAAATAGATCAAAATCCGGTTACTTTCACCTTGAAAGTAACCGGATTTTTTATTGCATTCCTTTTCACAGGAATATCCATACGCTGAAACGTATCCTATCCATTCCATCCACAAGCCTTGCCGTCTGCTATCACAGAGTAAAATCGACGACGCCGGATATACAATCGGCGTGGGCGAATATACAATCAGCGACGTCATTTCCACAACCGGCAGCGTCGATTATAAAGCGACAGTAGTTGCAGGCATAAACAGAAACAATATCTCAATCTGATACTACCGTTAGTCGTACACAAGTACGATTCACGCTATTTTACAAAACTCTTCTTTGCCCACTTCAGACTGTTCCATCGGCGGACAAAAATCAAAGCACGAATGTTTTCGTCGAGCAGAAAAGCACACCACATTCCTACCAGCCCCCATCCCCAATAGATGCCGAACAGGTAACTGAATCCGACCGAAACAATCCACTGTACCACCAACCCCACGTAGAAAGGATAATTTACATCGCCGGCCGAACGCAGTGCATTCGTAGCATAAATGTTTACAGCACGACCAATCTCTACCAACACGTCTACAATCATTACCGTTACCCCCAGTTTGATAATTTCTTCATTATTGGTGAGCATACTGAAAATGGAGTGTCCGAATACCGCCCAAATACAAGAGAGTAGCAGAGAAACCAAAATAGAAAGCCTCATCACATACTTACCTAACAGATAAGCGGCACGAATCTTATGCTGTCCTACCAGGTGACCGATGCTGATAGCTCCTCCCTGTGCCATAGCAATGGCAAACAGGTATACAAACATCACAATATTGACTGTATAAGTACGGGTAGTCAGCGCACTATTTCCGAGTATATTAATCAGATAGGTAATCACCACTTGAGAGAAGCTGTACGACATATTTTCTCCTGCTGACGGAAGACCTACCTGCAGAAGCTTCTTCAACTCGATAAAAGGGAAAGGACGGAAATAAGCCAAAGGGAAACGAGGTATGTGCTTACGGAACAAGATAATAAACAAAACGACCATACTGACTCCGCGGGCTACAGAGGTAGAAATAGCCGCTCCCTCGGCGCCCAAGGCCGGAAATCCAAACTTACCGAATATCAAAGTATAGTTTCCTACGATATTTAATATATTGACCAGCACAGTAACCAGCATCGGATAAATAGCTTTATTGGCACTGCGCAGCGAAGCCGAAATAGTCAACGAAATAGCCTGAAAAAATGCAAAGGCTCCTACAATCTGCATATAGCCAATACCGTACTTCAAAAGTTCAGGACGTAATCCCATCCATCCCAACAGTGTTTCAGCCCCAAAATGTAAAATGGCACTGACTATACCACCTACTACCAGATTGAGCAAAAGAGAAACCCCGACAACTTGTACCATATTCTTCTGAAGTTTTGCCCCCAAATATTGAGAACACAATACAGAAGTACCGATATTAATCACCTCGAAAACCAGGAAAGAAAACATTACAATTTGGTTGACTACTCCCACTGCCGCCACACTGTTGTCGGAATAACGGCTCAACATAATGGTATCCACTGCACCCAGTGTCATAATCAACAAGGTCTCGATGAAAATAGGAACTACCAACTTGGTTAGCCCTTTACGAATATTAGTCTGCTGAATAACCTGTTCCACAATGATAAAAATTTTCGCGTGCAAAATTACCACAATTTCACACGCGAAGGCTTGATATGAATCAATAATCTACTCGGACATATAATAACAAAAAGGAGACATCATCACTGATATCTCCTCTCGCTTAGATTTCTAAATCTATGAAATGTGCATATCCACACAATTTACTGTTCTTTTTCTCCGTAGAATTTCATTTCCAATAACTTCATCAGTGCATAATCTGAATTAACAGTACCCGCATATTTAATATAGCGTGTCTTGATTGGCACCACAATATTAATATAATGTCTGTCAGTAGAAGTAGAAGTGGAAGGAGTATCCACTACACCAAGAGAAGTCCATTCACTCTTATCTTCAGAAACAAAAAGTTCTGTTTTCAACGGAGATAAATACTTATATCCACTAGGATATGAATATTCATAACCATATACAGCCCAGAATCCTACGACATTTTCCTCCTTACCTAAATCAATAACGATTTCACCAACGGAAGTATTTATTTCCACAAATTGAACACCAGCTCCCCAAGTATTATTATCAAACAATTCGCTGGCATTTCCAGACCATCCATCCAATAAAGTTGCAGTCCATGAGTTTCTTTCCAATTGTCCCCAATTAGGTTGAATACCACTCACCCATTCCAACAATGAAGAAGTTTTATTTAAGGTTATATTTATACTTTCATTGTCCGGATTCACAGAAACCATGTCTGTATTTTCAAAGACAGGCTTCAAGACAATATTAAACTCCTCATCTTCTTCATTAGCAAATAAGAAATCATTTGATATTGCCCATTTGATTTCACCACTATTCTTCTCTCCTGCAGGGATTGTTACCTGAGCTGGAGTAAAAGATGCATCTCCTAAAAATTCTTCAGGTATACCAGTAACACTAAAAGAAATAGGCAAATCTTCTTTTACAGGACGGTCTAACTGAACTTCAAACGAATACTCTACAGCTCCACCTATAACATCACCATCTTTGCATACACGCTTCATGGCAACAGTATTTCCATTTTCTCCAGCCATAGAAACATGTACTAAATATGGATCTTTCTCTATTACCATTTTACCAGTAGCAGATTCTGTTTTCAAATTCAAGCCCTCTGCATTTACTACATTAAAGCCCAATTCATAAGTTTGTGCTTCCAGATTTTCTGCAGCAAAAGAGAAATCATCATCCTTTAAACCAACTGTTACAGAAGCCGATACATATCCTGCCGGAATCTTTATTGTTGTTTCTGAAAGTTCTACTTTATCAACAGGTATATTTACACAATAAGGAGCTATCTGCAATACAACATCTTCAGGCGAAGGAGTGGCTAATGAAACAGTCCAAGTGTGACGTAAAGAAGTAGCTGTAACCAACTCTCCATTCTCATTGTAAGTAGCCTTTACTTTCATTGTAGAAACATCCCCCGATTCTCCTGGAGTAACTATACTAACCGGATTTTCAGGATATCCCAGCAAGTTTAATTCTTCATCTTCCTGACATCCCATAAAAATGCCGGCACAACAAAGTGCTATGCTATATAAATAAAATTTCATAATATACTAAAGGTTTTATGTTTTACTCAATGGTAAAGCAACAGTTTTTTATAAACGTATTGCTTTACCATCATTTAATCAATTATATAAATCATCCGGATACTTATAAGGTTTCGGGTCTTGATGCTTATAGAATATTGTAGGATCTTTTAAATCAGAGCCATACAAAGTGGAAGCACCTGAGTAACGATAGAAAATACTTCCATATTTCGCAGGACTTGGAGCAAATCCCATATGCCATCCATAACCAGCATTTATCAATTCTTGAGCTTTAGATGATGTCAATGATCCCCCTATTCCCAAATTCAATTCAGCAGCCATACCTGCACATTTCTTGTTTGTCATATCACCAATAGGCCTAGCACTTCCACCATAATTAGGAACTACTATATCTATCCACTCATCTGCATCAACTCCATCCACATTAGATGTTCCGTACATAGCCCCATAATCAAATACAGTTACCAATTTATCAGGCATAGCTCGTTTTGTTTCATAACATAAACGAGCCGCAGCACGAGTAGAACGTTCATCAAAAGCAGGATTTTCTAGATCTGGAGTTTTTGAATATTCATCATCATAATTAACTCCATCCAAATTGTATGCATAACAATATTGAGCAATTTCGCGTGCGAAGTCTTTTGCTCCCTGCTCTGATAATTGAGCCAATCCAGCCATATCATGATTACCCAGCAATCCTAATAAAACCTTAATACCGCGTTTACGCAATGGCTGTAAATAGGTTTCATTATTGTCCAATAAATACTGGACTTGTGGATTACATTTTACAAATGGGCGTCCGGCATCACTATCATAGTTTATATTTGCAGCAAACAATACAACCACATCCCATAACAATTTTCCATTTTCCAATTCAAAAGAAAAAGCGTTCAAAGGATTTGTTCCATTCACCTCAAAGAATAAAAAGCCTTTTACGACATCTTCGCCTTTATACGCATCACTGGCATTACGCATATCCTTCACCAAATACATACAGTGTTTTGCTGTCTCATTCTGAACTGTAAAGTCACTGCTCGGTTCTGTTATAGCTACCGGTATAGCATAAGTTTGGTCTTCCAAAACGGATTCTCCTCCAGTGATTGTCATTCCAACCTCTCCAGATTTTTCTTCCGTAAAATTAATAATACCACCGTTATCGAATGAGACCAACTCTTGAGGATATAACTGGAAATCAGTACCATGTTCCTGATTATAAGTTTCCAGATAAGATACATCGATAGCCACTTTTGCAGAGGTAGCCGTAGTAGCCGGTTTAGTCAAATTCAATTTGACAGAAGTTGTATATGAATTTTCATATAACTCGACAATAGGAGCGGACAAATTGGATTTTCCATCTCTCAAATAGGCATTGTTCTGCAACACCTTATTATATTGGGATTCATCTATCTTTTTTCCGACCTCCAAATCATCGGCACAAGAAGTCATCAGCGAAAAACTTACCAATGCCATGCTTAACAATAAGCCCGATTTAAAATATTTCATAGTCATAATAAGTATCTTAAATAGTAATTAGATTATTATTCGGGAAGTTCTACATTCACCCATTCTACAGTACCATTGCCTGACAAGTCATTACCATGTTCTGTATAATCATGAATACTATTGCCTGTTCCTTCATTGAACTTCCAATAAGCAATCAATCCTTCTGTTGTAGGATCTACAGTATACATACTGGTCGCAATTTGATCGGCAGTTCTTTGAACATTCCAAATACGTAATTCAGAAATTTCTCCAGGTAAATAACGGTCTGCAGCATAAGAGTATCCTACATAGCAATTGCTTCCCAATGATACAGAAGAAGAGGCTGCATTATCCGAAGCTACCAGATTTCCGTTCTGATAATAAAGACGTTCACCAGTTGTTGCATCGTATACTACAGCAATATGAATCCATTCATTAGTAGGCAAACCTGGTGCCACATTAGGATTAGGGAAGTTTCCTCCAGGTGCAACCATCTGTAGCTGGTTACGGGGACGGTCAGCATCTCCAATACGAACAAGGAAAGTACCTTCAATACCAAATACAGAGCTCAATGCATTATCACGTCCAGCTTCCCAATCAGCAGAACGGACCAAAGCTTCCACAGTAATGGTCTTTAAACCACTGACAGAACTCTTCCATTTAACAGGAAAATATGTTTTGCTAATATTAGCAACCACATTAATCAAAGCAGCTCCTTTAAAGACATAATAAACAGTACGTTTACTATCTAACAAATCAATATTACTTGCACTCATAAAAGACACTGGAAGAACATATCTTTTCTTATCGTCCAATTGATTTGTATTCTTAAAATTAATGACAATATTATCACCAGAAACATCACCCGCCTTAATAGTCGCAGTTTTTTCCGGTATTTCGTAATACTCATCACCCAAAGCAATGGCATTGTCATTATACATCAAATTATAGGTAGCCGCCATTGATGGAATTGCTCCCACATTAATCTGAATATCTTCTGTTGCCGGAGCAGCAAGACGATAAGATATTTCACGAGACGCTTCTGTAATATCCGCTCTGATCAACAAATCGCTGCAAACCCCCTCTGAGCTGATATAAAGCTTATTATCATAATGATGTTCATTATCAATATCATTTGACTGGCAGCTGCTCATCAAGAACATAGCTGAAGCCAAAAGCATTATACTATTATTCAACAGTTTCATACGTATTCTTAATTATTAGGATTCATAATTTGAATAGATTCACGAATGTTACGATAAACAGGATTATTGTCAAAGTAATCATTATGAGCATTCTGAACGAACAAACCTTTTCTCTCAAAATCAACAGAAGGCGAAGCAACCCATTTTGCGGCTCCATAAGTAGCTAACATCTTACTACCTCCTGTTTCAGTGTCCCAATAACCAAAAGCCTGCTCTTTATCTTCAGGACGAGGTGTTTCTACACAAGCCACAAAACGATCTGTTGGTACCAAATTTTCAGAACCTCCCAATTCAGCAGCTGCATCTTTTCCTGCCTGTACCGCCATATAAGCTTTCACACTTAAATCACCTTCACCGGTAGAAGACAAGGTCTTCAAAATAATATAATCGCATTTAGAAAGAATACTCATATATTCTGGGAACAGATATTGTGCATTGCCATAAAAAGCTAAGGTTTTGCCCTTATGACTATCAATCCATGCTCCTATTCTATCAAGAAAATTCTTTTGGCGTGCATTATATTCAGCCAATTCCTTTTCCGGCAAACTTACCATAGAACGTCCTGTATAATCTACGATAACTCCATCATAGTTATATCGGTCACAAAGAGCCAACATTTCATCTGTACGCTCTCCCAAATATTGCAACGCATCTTCTTCAGTCAAACTACCATCACTGTTTTTTACAATCGCAGTCCAATCTTTTTCAAAGCCGGCATAATCAATTGTATAAACAATACGAGTACCTTTTCTTCGTATTTCGACCATTTCATTTTGAATATCTCCACTCAACTGGTCCGGATTATTTAAACTGACAAAATCAATACTATCAGGCAAAACAGTCAAATGTTCAGAACGATTTACCGGATAAGTTAATGGATTATTAAATGAAACAAACATTACATTGTGATCACCTGCTTTATAATTGCATAAATCTTTCAAATAAGCTTCATAAAGCTCTGGATTCTGTTCTTCAAAAGAAGGAGTATGTAAAGTAAGACTTTCTGGATCTGTCCAGTCATTACAAGCAGGAAGCAGCAAGGCCGACATAATAAGTCCTACAAATAATTTCTTATTTTTCAATATCGTTTTCATATATATACAATACATTAAATTCATTAATACTTATTTTTTGCATGCCCACCACACATCTGTAGCCATGTTGTCAGGGCCTTTTAAGTATTTTGAAACGGCTTCATTTACATTATTCAGGTTACTAGAATATTCCTCTGCTGGATAAGGCATACGTCGAGCACCTTTATTAGAGTCAACAACACCACCACTCTTATTACCATCAGCTGTAGCAGGAATTAAATGCGGATATCCTGTACGACGATAATCAGACCAAGCTTCGTGTCCCAACATCCAGTTGGCAATCCATTTCTGAATAATAATTCTTTCCTGTTTTTCTTCTTTAGTTGCGCCTTCATTCCATTTTACAGTAACAGTTGAAAGCTTTTCATTATAACTTTGACCAGAGAAAGGATCTACATAAGTCTCAGGAACATTTTCCTCATCTGCCATATAAGCATCTGCACCGTCTGCTCCCCATTGTTCGAATGACAGGCGAATGCCTTCATTGTAGAAGCCTTCTGCATCTCCGCCCATATTGAAATCAAAAACAGCTTTACCTTCCGCACGCAGAAAAGCAACTTCTGCAGCATTCATCCACATAATAGGATCTGATGCTGAAATTTTCACAGTTGAATAATCAATAAAATTATCAGCTATACTGCTTTGCGTAATATCAATACCACGTCTCAAACCCACATAATTACCATTGGATGCTTTTTCAAAATAACTTGCACGACGATTATCTTTATAACCATTCATATAGCAAATTATATCAGCAGCTGCATGAGTATCTCCACCACTTGTTTCTATATTATAGCGAACGGCTTCAAACAAAGGATTGGTAATTGTTCCAAAATATTTCCAGGAAGCATTGTCATCATTCGATGTAATCAGACCGGCTTCGCTATCAATACAAGCTTCTGCAATTGTTCTTGCTTTTTGTGGATTTGCATAGGCAATACGAATTGCCAGACGTAAACGCAATGAATTGGCAAATTTCATCCATTTCTTCACATCTCCACCGTACACATAATCAGCTGTAGAAACTAATAAAGCATTCTGATTTTCAGAAAGTACCTGAATAGCATTATCAAGTTCCTCGAAAAACTTATTATAAACTTCTTCTTGAGAATCGTATGGAATTGTAATCTTACCATCTTCTCCAATCTTAGAATAAGGAATCGGACCATACGTATCTGTAATACGACTCATTGCTGCGACCTTGATCACTTGTGCAATAGCATAAGGAACCGGATTACCTGTATTGTTTGATACAATCCTTACAGAGTTTAAGTTTCCATACAGCACAGGAATCACTTTATCACTGACCAGAAAAACACGTGTCCAGTCATTTTTTGCATTATAATTAGAAATAGTTGCAGAAAAGCCTTTGTTAGAATCTGCAAAATATCCTCCCATCGGGCCTCCCAACAAACAATCTGTAAATTGGGCAGTATTCACATCCGGAGATACTACACAACCTGCAAGCTGGGTCATGGCCGATCCCAATGCATAATCATCATTTTCAAGATCTCCCGGTTGGTAAGGATTGGAATTTATATCCAAATATTTGTCTGTACAAGAAAATGAGACAAACACTAAGGAGCTCAATATTAACTTGTTTAATATGGTATTTTTCATAATTATTATCTTTTAAAATTTAAAGCTCAAACTAAAGCCTATATTACGCAATGCTGGCATCATAAAATAGTCAATGCCCTGATAGAAATTATCAGTAGAAGCCACTGTTTCAGGGTCGAATGGAGCTTTATTGTAAATCATCCACAAATTGCGTCCGATAAGTGCGACTTTAATATCACAAACATTTCGTAACATTTTGCGTGGGAAAGTATAACTTATAGATGCTTCCTGCAAACGTACATTGGTTGCTGAATAAGTATAATACTGCGGAACTGCAGTTCCCGCTCCAATTGTACTATACCAAGTTTCAGGAGTAACACGGTCTGTACCATTTACCATCACATAACCTAAATCCCGAGCATCAGCAGAAGCTTCAGAAACGCCATAATAATCAAGCATTGCCTGAGTTCTTGAGAAAACGACTCCACCAAAACGAGCTGTAATCAAGAAGCCTACATTGAAACCTTTCCAAGATAAATTATTACGCCAAGCCAAATTACCATCAGGCAATACACTTCCCAACTTAATATATTGATCTGGATCCGAGATTGTTTCAGTTGTCATTTTTCCATCACGGCCAATATAAATATCACCATTACTATCGCGTTTAAAATCAATTATAGAGTAGAGGTCACCCATTGTTCCGCCTTCCTTCAGGAAGAAACGTGATTCTCCCAATCCCCCCATATTCAAAGAAGACAATGAGAATTTTTCTCCTGTAATAGGATTGATTGCATTATCAGCTAATTCCAGAATTTTATTACGGTTCATAGAATAGGTAATACCTGTATCCCATGTAAAGTCTCTCCAAGTATTTTTGTATCCTAAAGAAAGTTCAATACCCTGGTTACGAACAGCACCTGTCTGAATATACATTGCAGACCATCCACTTACCGGGAGCTGAGGGTTAAATGTCTGATTCATAGTCTTGGCATTGTAATAGGTTACATCCAAGTCGAAATTCTTCAAGAAACGCATAGACAAACCAACTTCGAATGACTGAGTACGTTCCGGTTTCAAATTATACAACGGATACTGGGTTGTAATACTCCAAGCATTATTTTTCCATTCGTAACGTGGATTAGCGATATAACGTTCAAAAGGATTACCTACAGAAGCCCAAGAACCACGTACTTTCATATAAGAAAGATAATCTTTATTCAGATTAGGCATCAACTCGGAAAGTACGATAGATCCACCCACTGAAGGATAGAAGAATGATTTACTGCTTGAATTTGGACCTGCCAACTGTGAAGGCCAGTCATTACGTCCTGTCAAGGTTAAATAATAAGTACTCTTATATCCGATTTCTGCAGAAGCAAAGATTGACTGAGTTTGTTCACGCCATCCTTCCTGAAGTTTTTTCGTTTTACTTGCACTCAGATTCTGGATAGCAAAGAAGTTTGTATATCCTACTGGCTCATCACCAAATGCAGCTCCTCCATCTGCAATAGGACCACGTACCTGCATTGCATCAGAACGCATATCAGAAATAGAAGCACCTAAATTGGCCTGCAAACTCCAGTCTGTACCAAAATTTTTATTTACATTTACGAGAACATCTGCATACAACTGTTTTTCCTGAGTACGAGTAATACCATAAAGTCCTCGACTTGATTGTTCTGTCAGCTGAAGGTTCGTAGAGGCATAGAATTTTTCGGTATAATCATTATTTGAATTATCCAAACGTACACGTCCACTGACATTCAACCAGTCTAAAATCTGATAACTTAATCCGGCATTCAGCATGTATCGGTCTTTCTTATTATTACGAAGGTTACGATAATTAATCCAATAAGGATTTTGCATCGTCATTGCTTCATCACCGATAGGCCAATACTGAGTATAAATCTTACGAGCCGGATCATAGCGCTCATACATTTCAATATCAGACCAATCATTTCCTCTTGGGAACAGATAAGCGCCTACCAATGGGTTATTATACACACCCTGATTGGTCATATTCTGGTCATTCTGCAAAATATAGCTGGCACCGATATCCAACTTCATTTTATCATTTAGGAATGAAGTTGTATTACGTACAGTAAAATTATATCGATTATATTTATTATTAGGGATAATACCTTTAGAGTTCACTGCTGCTGCAGAAGCATAAGTCTGATTCTTCTCTGTACCAGTCGACAAAGAGATGCTTTCACTTCCAATTATACCTGTTTGGAAATAATCATCTGCAGGATTATAACCATAATAGCCTTAATTCCGCAACACTATAATTTAACTTTATTTATAAGTTCCTGAGCAACAAA